>CAYVUF010000020.1:0-17296 GCA_964454605.1 uncultured Bacteroides sp. | reverse complement strand
CAACTGTTAAATCAGATTGCTTTTTCCGGGGAAAAAGTACGGACAGCTCTGCCCAATGCAGGTTATCCGCAGATAGTTAGCAACCGGATGATTTTTGATGACCGGAACATGGATTATTTTACTGATAAAATCTGCGAAATTGCCGCAGATGGAACTGATATGGTGGGTGGCTGCTGCGGTACAACACCGGAATATATCAAGCAGATAAAAGAGAAAATGTCATTTGCGCAGCCAGACAGGGAAGTAGCTGTGCAGATGCAAGAAAAAAAGGCAGTATCTGGAAAGAATCACGCATTTTTTGCCGGAAAGGAAGGAAAGAAGCTGATTGCAGTAGAACTTGCACCGCCCCTTGGCAGTGATGCCGAGAAACTTATGGATGCGGCCCACCTGCTGCGGCAAAGCGGTGTGGATGTGCTGACATTTCCAGATTCACCTTCGGGACGTACCAGAGCAGATTCGATTCTGATGGCAGAGAAGGTAGCAAGGGAAACCGGAATGTGTGTGATGCCTCATATCTGCTGCCGGGATAAAAATGCCATTGCTATCCGTTCCCAACTTCTGGGTGCACACATCAATCACATACGGAATTTTCTGGTTGTTACAGGGGACCCGATTCCGATGATGGCAAGAGGCAGTGTGAAAAGTGTGTTCAATTTTGATTCGGTTGGCTTAATGCGGATTATGAATGACATGAACGAGGAACAGTTTGCAGAAGATATGCTCTGTTATGGCGGTGCCATCAATCAGGGCCGCAGAAATCTGGAAGTTGAGATAGGAAGAGTGAAGAAAAAAATAGAAGCTGGTGCTGCCTTTTTCTTGACACAGCCTATTTCCACCCGAGAAAGTGCAGAACGTGTAAGGCAGATAAAGCAGGAAACCGGAGCACGTATTTTATGCGGCATTATGCCTTTTGTCAGTCTGAAAAATGCCCTTTTTATGAAGAATGAAATGGCAGGCATTGAGGTAACGGAAGAAGTGCTGTCACGTTACCGGGAGGATATGACAAGGGAAGAAGGAGAACAGGCAGGGATTGCGCTTGCCAAAGAGATTATGGCATGGACAGATGATTTTGCCGATGGTTATTATTTTTCCTTCCCGTTCAATCGTGTCAGTATGTTAAAGAAAATATTGTAGGCACACAGCGCCTGGATGCATATGATAATATAAAATCAGGTGAAAGAAGTTTTGGTTTTGGAGAAACAACGAAAGGAACTGGTGAATACCTGCAGTTCTCGGGATGTAAAGCCTATTATGGCAGATTTGCCTTATCCGCCCCTCCGCGTAAAAGAGAGAAACCAGAATTATGCAGATTTACTAAGTATTGATTACTGTGGCGGAGTATCGGAGATGTCAGCCATTGCACAGTATATCAATCAGGAGAATTGTCTTGCCTGTGAGAAATGCTCCTTTGCAAAAACCATATTGGGGATTGCCATGGCGGAAATGATTCATTTACAGAAGCTGTCGGAACTGATTTTTCTGCTGGGCGGACCAATTGATTTTGCAGCAAGATACCAGGATGGCAAGGTGCGGATGTGGACACCTGGTTATCTGAAGCTGTCCGACCATGCAAGGGAAATGATTGCACTCGGTATTGAATCGGAGAAAGCTGCCATCCGTCAGTACCGGGCGCATATGCAAAGAATAAAAGACAGTGATATCAATGCGGTTTTGAACCGGATTATACAAGATGAGGAATATCATATTATGATATTGGAAGTACTGCGCAGTGAACTTGGCAGATAAAAAAGAAACTCATGCCCAGGGAACAATTGACGGGCATGAGTCTTTTTTGTTACACTGGTTAGCGAAAACTAACTAACAAACCTGAATTGAGAGGAGAAGATAGAAATGAGTATTGTAGAATTTCAAAATGTTACCAGAGTCTACCAAAATGGAGAACATGAGCAGAAGGCTTTAGATGGAGTGAATCTGACACTGGAAGAAGGAAAGTTCATTGTGGTACTTGGCCCAAGCGGAGCTGGAAAAAGTACGCTGCTCAATATGTTAGGAGGTCTGGATAGTCCTACCAGTGGAACGATTAAGGTAAATGGCAAAGATATTTCTACGTTGCATGACAACCAACTTGCCGCTTACAGAGCGTCTACGGTAGGATTTGTTTTTCAGTTTTATAATCTGATACCAACGCTGACGGTTTATGAAAAAATTAATTCGTACAGCATGGAAATACAAAGCCCAGTTCCTTTCCATGATTATCATGATAGCCATAGGAATGGGCGTATTTTTAGGGTTTAATATAGAATGGAATAGCATTGAAGCGGATACCAGTTCGTTTTTTGAAGAAACCAGGTATGCAGACTATCGTTTGTACAGCGAAACAGGTTTTACGAAAGAAGAGATTGCGAAAATTTCCGGCATAGAGGGCGTGGATGCAGCCACCAGATATCTGTGCGTAAATACGGATATTAAGGACAGTAAGAAATCGTTAGCCATCAATGTTTCAGAGGATTATAACGTGTCTGTTATGAAAATTATGGAAGGTGCTGCTTATGGTAGGCGGTCTTGGGATGAAAGATACCATGCAGGGATTTATGGATTTACTGGATAAGGATGTCAGCAATTACAAAACCAAAATCAATCTGGTGGATAATGCAGACAACGAGGAGGCGAAAGCTCTGGCACAGAGTGTTCAGGGGGACTGGATGGCGGCTGCCGGAATCAGTTATGAAGGAGAAACGGTAACTTTGGAGATTTATCAGACAAAGCATGACAAGGTTCGTTTTGTTGACCGGAATAACGACCCTGTTACCCTTTCGGACGAAGGTGCTTATCTGTGCTTACGTCTGGCAGATACAGCGCAGATTGGGGATACGATTACCTTCTCTCCTTATGGAAGTGACAAGACGTATTCTGTGAAAGTAGCAGGATACCTGCGTTCTGTTATGACAGAAGCATATGCAGAAAAGGTAGGGGTAACTTATCACATTAGTTCTGTCTATACTGATGAAGCTATGGAACAAATCAAAGATTCTGCTTTGATTTCCGGGACACAGGACAAAGCGGCGATTATGGAAAGCTATGACAGCTTCATGGACATTATGAACCTGATGGTGCTTCTTTTTATTCTGGCAGTAGGTTTCATGGTAGCCCGTAAAAACAGACAGATTGACATGGTAGAAGCACTGAAGAATGCAGAATAAGAATGGAATCATAATCTTACTTTTAGGTTGCCGCAGTTGTGGAAAAGTGCTACAATGAGTACTATTATAAAGGGGTTTTTAGGCACTTATAACAGTGCGGTTTAAAGAGAAGGAGAGATTTCGGAATGGATGCAAAAGAAAGACAAAATTTAGAAAAAAGCAAACTGACTTTTATGTTGGGATGCATTATTATCGGGGTGATTGATTTACTGACACTGGCTGGTTTTCTGGATGCAGAAGCTAATATTACAATGGTTACGCTGCGGACGGTGATTAACATTTTCCCTACTTTGTTTTTCATCGCAGGTTATGTGAAATACCGCAGGGAGGCAAGATTTGTGGCAATGTCTGTACTCTGTATGCTGGTGGTATATTCTGTGACGATTTTTACCAACCAGAATGTGGAATATTATGCCTTTGGATTTCTGATTATGTTAGCTGTGGTGTTGGTAATGGATTTGAAGCTGACAAGAGCAGTCTGTCTGTATCTGTCAGCTGCCAATGTGATGGCAGGCGTGAAAAATTATCTGCATTATGCGGATAATCCGGCAATCAATCAGATTGTTTTCATGCAGGCAGTCTATATGATTCTTTTCTGTATCATATGCCATCTGACGGTTAAGGTGATGGCAAGACATACCACAGAAGATACGGAAATCATAAGAACACAGATGGATAATGCTGCTAGAATGACCGCAGAGATTATGACACTGTCGGAGCAGCTTGCCGATAAATTTGATGGGGCAAGAAAGAAGGCAGAGGTGCTTACTGAGAGTATGACAACCAGCAATGATTCTGTTACAGAAATTGCTACCAGTGTGAAACTGACCGCACAGGCAATTGAGCAGCAGACCTTGCAGACCAATGAGATTCAGGTAAATCTGGAGTATGCGGAACAGGATACCAAAGATATCAAGGAAGCAGCAGATGTATCCCGGACGGCAATCGGAGAAGGCTCCGTTCTGATTGCAGAGCTTAAGAAGCAGGCGGTCCAGACTGCGGAAGTGAACCGGGCAACCAGAAGAACCACTGAGGAATTGAACGAGCGTATCAAAGAAGTAGAAGTTATCATTGGAACGATTTTGAATATTTCCTCACAGACCAATTTGCTGGCACTGAATGCTTCCATCGAGGCGGCAAGAGCAGGTGAGGCAGGCAGAGGGTTTGCAGTTGTTGCGGATGAAATCCGGAAGTTGTCAGAGGAAACTAAGGAATCTACGGAAAAGATTACTGGTATTATTGAGAAACTGACCGGAAATGTAGAAGAAGCCTCTTCCAATATGCAGAAATCAGCAGAATCTTCTGAGAAGCAGAATGATATGATTGAAGATACCAGAGCCAAGTTCCTGCTGATTGAAGAAAAGATGGAAATTTTGCATGGGGCAATGACAAAGCTGACGACTGAAGTGGATGGCATTGTAGAGGCAAACTTCAAGATGAATGACAATATTACCAATTTATCTGCCACCAGTGAGGAAGTTGCAGCATCTGCCGAAACCAGTTTGGCGGTCAGCCAGGACAGTATGCAGAACTTAGGAGAACTGAATGTGCTGCTGCAGGAAGTGTTTGCCATTTCGGAACAGATGAAAGAACTGGCAGAGCAGGAAAATAGCAATTGACAAGCAGAAAACTCCATGATATTATTTATCAATAAGAATCCCATGAGGGAGTAGCATGCGTATTACGTAGCAAGTCAACATACTGACCGGATGGTCTGGCTTGTTTTAAATTGCAAGACTCATGTGTAACGTTAGAGCTATGCATGGAGTCTATATAGAAGGATATAGAAATGAGAAATGCCCAGGTATGGTTTTAACGCTGTATCTGGGTTTTTTATGCGTTGGGAAAAGATACGTATGTTGTGCGCTGCCAGAAGTCTGGCTGACGCGCCACCTAAAATTTGATACGAGAGAGGAAAAAGAGATGGAATGGAGTTTTGTGTTTTTCTTTAACAGTGTGCTGTTGGGAGTAGGGCTTGCGATGGATGCCTTTTCGGTATCCCTTGCCAATGGTCTGCATGAGCCGCAGATGACAAAGAAGAGAATGTGTGGAATAGCAGGAGTTTTTGCAGCTTTTCAGGCACTGATGCCAATGACTGGCTGGGTGTGTGTTCATACGATTGTGCAATATTTTCAGTCCTTTGAAAAGTTTATTCCCTGGATTGCCTTGATTCTGCTTGGATTTATCGGCGGTAAAATGTTGCTGGAAGGACTGAAAGGTGGAGAAGAAGAAAGTGAAATGGCGGCAGTTGGCTTTACTGCCTTATTGATACAGGGCGTTGCGACTTCCATTGATGCGTTATCCGTTGGCTTTACCATCGCGGAATATGGTTTCTTCATGGCACTTATCTGCGCACTTATCATTGCTGCTGTTACGTTTGTTATTTGTATGGCAGGTCTTAGAATCGGGAAAACGTTTGGAATGAAACTGTCAGGCAAAGCGGGAATACTGGGCGGTACGATCCTGATTCTGATTGGGTTAGAGATATTTATCGCAGGAGTATTTTAATACTTTATTGTGAAAAAGCACAAAAAAATTTAAAATAGACCAAAAGTTTTGTGCAAAATATTTTCAAAACTCCTGTTGTGTGGTAAAATAGTACTACAAAATGAACAAAAGGAGAATTGAAAATGAAAAAGGGAAAGAAAAAATCAATTAAGAACGAACTTTTGCTCAGTACTATACTATTGATTGCTGTGATTTGTATTGTATTTGCAATGATTACAGCAGTTTCGGTCAGAAACTTGTTAAAAGAATATGTATCTACTGAGATGAGTAATCGTGCAGTAGATGCTTCGAAGTTAGTAGAGCAGCAGATTGATACCTATATTGCACAGGTGGAAGACATCGCTAACAGAGAAGATGTTAAGACGATGGACTGGAGTATCCAGCAGGATGTACTGATTCAGGAAGCCAAGCGAATTGGTTTTGAGCGTTTTCAGATTTGTTATGTGGATGAAACCGCAGACCATGGGGTAGGGGATGTTATTTCCACAACCGGAGATAAGGCGAATGCAGCGGACAGAGCTTTTTTTAAACAGGCGGCTTCTGGAATTTCCAATATTTCGGATGTTTTATTTGCCAGAATTGACTTGAAAATGGTGATTTGTGTCAGTGCTCCGATTTACAATGATGAGAAAGAGGTTATCGGTGTTCTGACTGGTGTTACCGATGCTTCTATGCTGAACAATCTGGTGAATGAGATTAACGTGGAAAACAATGGCTTCTGTTTCGTTATTAACCAGTCTGGTACGAAGATGACAGCAGTAGACTATGCAGATGTGGAAAATTCCCAGAATGATATTTTATGCAGTACAGGAAGAGAGGCAGCAGAAGGTGTCGAAGCTATCACAGCAGATGCTGCTTATGATGAACTGGCGGCAGTAGAGCAGAAGATGATTGCCGGAGAAAGCGGTATTGATACTTATCATTTTCAGGGAGAGGAATATATCATCGGTTATGCACCGATTCTAGACGGACAGTGGTCTTTTGCCATGGTAGGAGAACAGGATGCGGCTCTGGCAGGTACCATGAATCTTACGATGAAGCTGCTTATGATTGGGGTAGTATTCCTGATTGTGGGAAGTGTTGCGATTTATATCATCGGCAGCAGAATTTGCAATCCGATTGTGAAATTAACTAAGAATACCAGTCTTTTAGCAGAAGGAAATTTAAATCTGGAATTTGATGCGCGCAGCCTTAAGAACAAGGACGAAGTGGGTGACATGGCGCGTGGACTTCAGATGGTACAGGATCATCTTCGTCAGATTATCGCAGAACTGCAGAAATCCATTAGCGGCATCAAAGGCAACAGTGCAGATTTCAGTGATGCTTTTGAAAATATTACAAGCAATGTTTCGGATGTCAATTATTTGGTACAGGGGATTGCTTCCAGCAGTCATTCACAGGCAGATGCTACCGGAGCAGCGGAAGAAAAAGTAAATTATATGGGAACTGGTATTGAAGAAAATGCAGACAATGCAAACAAACTGGAAGAGTCCATTGTGAATATGAACCAGTATGCTGAGAGTGCTCTGGCTTCTTTGGAGAGTCTGATTAGTATTTGTGATAAAACAGCGGCAGTGGTAGAAGATGTTATGGTACAGACCAGATTAACCAATGATTCTGCCATGAAAATCCAGAATGCAGTGGATGTGATTACCGATATAGCAGGGAGAACCAATTTGCTGAGTCTGAACGCATCCATTGAAGCGGCAAGAGCAGGAGAAGCGGGAAGAGGCTTTGCGGTTGTAGCAGAAGAAATCCGTAATCTTTCCGAAGGTTCCGGAGAAGCAGCAAACCAGATATCTATGGTAGTCAATGAACTGGTAGCCAATTCCAATGTCAATGTGGATAAGATGCAGGAAGTAGAAACTCAGGTCATCAACCAGCAGAAGCAGTTGCAGGATACGGAGGAATCCTTTAAAGGACTTAGGACAGAAGTGGAAACGGTATCAGACATTTCAGATAGTATGCATCAGCAGACGAAGAAACTGGATGAGCTGAAAACAGAGGTTGGAAGTGTGATTGTGAAGCTGGCAGAAGAAGCGGAGATGAATGTATCTTCCACATCAGAAGCAAGTGACAATATGAAGCACCTTCTGGAAATGGTAGAAAGATGTACCGGAAAAACCAAAGAATTGATTGCTATGAGTGATTCACTTGAGCTTCAGGCAGCGAAGTTTAAATTGTAATTTGCAATAAGAAACCAATCAGTCATGGGAAACTGATTCCTTATGACGGATTTTCTTTTGCCTTTTTGGCACTGATATGATAGAAAATTGTTTCAGACAGAATAAAATGCGAGCCAAAAATACCGGAATATGATAGAATGGAAACATCTGAAAATAAACAGCAGCTATTTGGATGGGGAGGAAAAAATGAAATTAGAATGGAAAACCTGTTTTCGTATCGGCGTGAGCCTGTTTCTGTTGTTTCTGGGGATTACCTATTGGCCGGGAGTGGTAAATCTGGTATCCATAGCACTGGGAGCAGCAGCACCATTGATGATAGGCTGCGTAGTGGCTTATTTGTTGAATATTCTGATGGGTGCATATGAACAGCATTATTTCCCGAAGTGGGACAAGAAAAAGTGGGTTCAGACCACCAGACGACCGGTTTGTATGATAGGAGCAATGGTAACTTTAGTAGCAATTGTGGCATTGGTGATTGGTCTGGTACTGCCCCAGTTTATTTCCTGCATTCAGTTGTTGTTTGCAGAGATTCCACCGGCAATGGATGCCTTGTTGGATAATCAGGTGCTGATGGAGCTGCTGCCGAAGAATTGGGAGGCAACCCTGTTGTCGATTGACTGGCAGAACCTGTTTTCCAAACTTCTGTCTTATGTGACGGCGGGCCTTGGCGGTGTTATGGGTTTTACGGTGAGCGCGGTTTCGGGGGTTTTCTCTTCTTTTGTGACCGCTTTTCTGAGTATTATATTTGCAATTTATCTGCTGCTTGGCAAGGAACGTCTGTGTGCCCAGACAGTAAGGGTGATGCGCAACTATGTGAAACCTGCGTGGTGCAGGAAAATGGTATATGTTTTGTCAGTGTGCAATGATTCTTTCCGGAACTATATTGTAGGACAATGTACCGAAGCAGTTATTCTGGGAACCTTATGTATGGTTGGAATGCTGATTCTGCAGCTGCCTTATGCCAGTATGATTGGTGCGCTGATTGGTTTGACAGCATTGGTTCCTGTGGCAGGTGCTTATATTGGAGCCGGAGTGGGTGCGATTATGATTCTGACGGTAGCTCCTGTGAAAGCAGTTGTATTTCTGATTTTCATTGTGATTTTACAGCAGTTGGAAGGCAATCTGATTTATCCGCGTGTGGTTGGCTCTTCGGTAGGATTGCCGGGATTATGGGTACTGGCTGCTGTCACGATTGGCGGTGGCATATCAGGGGTTTTCGGTATGTTAATCGGCGTTCCGATTACCGCAGCACTCTATCGGATGCTGCGTGAGGATGTTAATAAGCGGGAAGCAGGACAGAAGGCAAGAGAGAGCGTAAAACAGGAACAAAGTCTGGCCGAAAGCAGCGAAAAGCAAAAACAAAGTCAGGAAGAAAGTAGTAAAAAACAGGAGCAAAAATAGTAAGAAATGGGGAGCAACATGAAAAGGAATACAAAAAATCTTACGTTAGCCGCCATGTTTGTAGCCATAGGTCTGGTTTTGCCTTTTGTGACCGGCCAGATACCCCAGATTGGAAATATGCTTTTGCCAATGCATCTTCCGGTTTTTCTCTGTGGACTGATTTGCGGCTGGGAGTATGGAATGACAGTGGGACTGATGCTTCCGCTGATGAGATATGTTATGTTTGGTATGCCAGTGCTTTTCCCTATGGGAATTTCCATGTCGTTGGAACTGGCAGCCTATGGGTTAGTGGTTGGAATATGCTATGGGAGGTCCCGGTGGAAGTGTATCGTTTCCTTGTACCGGGCACTGATAGCAGCCATGCTTATCGGCAGAGTAGTATGGGGGGTGTCCCAGATGTGTCTGCTTGGAATAAGTGGGGATGTTTTTAACTGGCAGATGTTTGTGGCTGGTGCGTTTCTGAATGCCATTCCGGGGATTGTAATACAGTTGGTACTGATTCCAGTCATTATGTTTGGACTCAATCGAACCGGACTAGTAACATTTCACAGGGGACACATCAGAAAGTGTTGAACAGATGCGGCAGAAATAGCAGGATGGAGTTTGTGATGATAATAGAAAAAGAAGACTTTCTGTTCAGAATACTGGAAAAAGAGAAAAAACAGGGCAAACTGCTGGTTGCCATAGATGGCAGATGTGCATCCGGCAAGACGACTATGGCGGCTTATCTGCAGGAAAAATTACATTGCAGTGTCATTCCGATGGATGATTTTTTTCTGCAGCCCCACCAGCGGACTCCTAAGCGGCTGCAGGAGCTGGGTGGAAATGTGGATTATGAACGTTTCCTGACAGAAGTGATAGAGAATCTGCAGAAGGGCAGAAATTTTTCCTACCGGCCTTTTGACTGCCAGCAGATGTCACTGGCGCAGGCGGTTAGGGTGGAAATCGAGAAATCGCCGATTGTGATAGTAGAAGGAAGTTATAGCGGTCACCCGAAGCTGTGGGATTTTTATGATATGCATCTATTTATCACAACCGATAAGGAAACGCAGATGCAAAGGATTATCCGGCGCAATGGAGAAGAACGGGCAAGTGTTTTTGCAGAGAAGTGGATTCCTTTGGAAGAAAAATATTTCAGCGGATGTCAGATAGAAGAAAAGAGTGAATATTGCATTCGCACATGAAAAAAAGATGACCGCTATTCGCGGCCATCCCAACAATAAGTACATAGTTTTGATTTATCGATGCCAACAGAGGCAATCATGTCGTCAAGACGATGGTAACGGAGAGAAGTGAAATTGAGCTTCTCTCTTATTTTTTCTAACATTGCCTGATATTCACTGGTTTCCGGACTGACATAAGCGGTCAGATTCGGATATTTGTTATCGTTTTCCAGTTCGTTGATAACCTGACGGGTAATCAGTTCCATTTCGGAAGAGGAACGGGAGAAATTCAAATATTTACAGCCGAATAAAAGCGGCGGGCAGGCAGGGCGGATATGTACTTCTTTTGCACCGCTCTGGTATAAAAATTCAGTGGTTTCACGAAGCTGTGTTCCGCGCACAATGGAATCGTCAATTAAGAGAAGACTGCGGTCTTTGATTAAATCATGTACCGGAATCAGTTTCATTTTGGCGATTAAGTTACGCTGACTCTGAATGGTCGGCATAAAGGAGCGCGGCCAGGTGGGCGTGTATTTAATAAATGGTCTGGAGAAAGGAATGCCGGATTCGTTGGCGTAACCAATGGCATGGGCAATACCGGAATCCGGTACACCTGCAACAATATCCGGTTTTACGTTGTCACGCTTGGCAAGCATGGCACCGCAGTTGTAACGCATTTCTTCTACGCTGATGCCTTCGTAAGAAGAGGATGGATAGCCATAATAAACCCAGAGAAAAGTACAGATTTTCATATCTTTTCCGGGAGCAATCAGGGTTCTCGCACCTTCTGGTGTAACGATAACGATTTCACCAGGTCCCAGTTCCCTCTCGGGTGTATATCCCAGATTCAGATAAGCAAAACTTTCGAAAGATACACAGAAAGCAGTATCTTTTTTGCCGATGGTTACCGGGGTACGTCCCAGACGGTCACGAGCAGCGTAGATTCCTTTAGGAGTCATTAACAGCATAGTCATGGAGCCTTCGATTAACTCCTGTGCATATTGCAGACCTTCAATTAGATTTTCTTTCTGGTTGATGATAGCAGCGACTAATTCCGTAGCATTGATTTCTCCACCACTCATTTCCAGAAAGTGGGCATGGCCGCTTTTGAAAAGCTGGCTGATAATTTCATCCTTGTTATTGATTTTACCAACTGTGGTGATAGCATAAGTGCCATGATGGGAACGTATGATAAGCGGTTGTGGCTCGTAATCGGAGATACAGCCGATACCTAAATTACCCTGCATAGTATTTGCATCTTTATCAAATTTTGTTCGAAAAGGTGCGTTTTCAATGTTGTGAATGGCTCTGTCAAAACCATATTCCTTGCTGTATACAGCCATACCGGCACGTCTGGTTCCCAAATGGGAATGATAATCCGTACCAAAAAACAAATCAAAAACGCAGTCTTCTTTTGAAGCGACACCAAAAAATCCACCCATATTATTCTTTAGCTCCTATTCCATTTTTATGTCATTTTTATTCTGTTGGTATAAAACCAACACTATTAGTATATAGAAATGTAAAAGCTCTGTCAATTTCTGCAAATCTTTGTTATACTAAAAAACATAGAACAAAAAGGAAAAAAGGGGAGAAAAAACATGATTTTTAAATGTAAAAATTGTGGCGGCAATGCAGTTTATGAGCCGGGAAGAAAAAAGATGTACTGTCCTCACTGTGAAAGTATCGACAGTGAAAGCATCGTTCCGGATAACAGCATGACAAAATGTGTAAACTGCGGTGCGCCAATCAGCATTGGTGAGTTTACTTCTGCAAGCAGATGTGCACACTGCGGTTGCTCGATTGTTTTTGATGAAAGAGTAAGCGGCAAATACGAGCCGCATCTGATTCTTCCGTTTCGCATCAGTAAGGAGATGGCAATTGAGGCACTGAATACGGAATTTAAGAAAAGAATCTTTACACCGACTGGATTCCTTTCCCAGAAAAGTCTGGAGGGAATGAATGGGATGTATGTTCCCTTCTGGCTCTATGACTACCAGGCGCAGTATGATTTTACCGGAACAGGTACGAAGGTTCGCCGGTGGACCAGTGGTGATACGGAATATACCGAAACTTCTTATTATGCCATAGAACGTCATATGCACGCTGGCTTTGATAAAGTTCCGGCAGATGCTTCTCTTGCCATGGAGGATGGTGAAATGGATTTGATGGAGCCTTATGGGTATGGAGATTTGGAAGACTTTGCGCCTAAATATATGTCCGGTTTTTTCGGGGAAGTGTATAATCAGAGTGCGGCAGAACTGGAAGGACGTGCTAAAGCAAAAGTAAAAGAAGCATCCGAGAAGCTGCTGCAGAATTCTATCTCAGGCTATCAGTCTGTGACAACAAACCATAAAAATCTGAATCTGAAAAACGAGGGAACCAATTACGCACTGCTTCCGGTGTGGATGTATCTGTTCCGCTACAAAGATAAAACCTATCGTTTTCATGTCAATGGACAGACTGGAAAAGTAGTTGGCAAAACACCGGTGTCCAAAGAAAAAGTGATTGCATACGGACTTTCAGCAATGGTTTATGTAGGTGCGATTGTTTCCCTTGCAATTGCGGTATTGGAGGTGCTGTAATGAAAGAATATTTGAAATTTTTTCGCTGGGTTCTGTTAACCATAGGGGTTCTGGTGGTTCTTTTAGCAGCGGTCGAAGGTTTCCATAAAATAAAAGCAAGCGCAGGATATTATGAAAGAACAAATACCGAGTGTACCCAGACACAGCGAGTTTTTGATTATGCGGATGTTTTGTCGGAGAAAGAAGAACAGAAGCTGGAAAAACTGATTGCCAAAAGACAGAAGCAGACCTGTTGTGATATTGTTCTGGTAACATTACAGGAATCCCTTGAGGAGTATGCAAGGGAAATTGACCCGGATGTACCGAATCATCAGTTTGTGAAAATCTATGCGGAACAGTTTTATGAAGAAAATCATTTTGGCTATAATAAGTCCAATGGGGATGGTGTACTTCTGGTTGATAACTGGTATCGTGAGAGTGATGGAAAGATTTATACCTGGTTCTGTACCACTGGAATTGTCAAAGATACTTACAGTAGTGCAGACATTGACCATATTTTAGATCGGGTTTACCGGAAGGTGGAGAAAAATCCATATCAGGCTTACAAAACCTACGTCAATGATTTCTATGATGATATGATGGGAAAACGGGTTTTTCATGAAGATGTGCCGGCAAGTATTTCTTTGATTGCAGGAGTGATTGCGGCGGTTGGGTTTATTCTCTTCAACTGGAAATCGAAAAGCGGCAAAAATACCACAACAGCGGTAACATATGTGGAAGGTAAGCGGGCTGATTTTGCCGGAAACAGAGATACCTTTATTCGTAAGAACGTAACAAAACGTCATATTGAAACAAGCAGCAGCGGCGGAAGTCACAGCAGCGGCGGTGGCGGCGGTCATAGCAGTGGCGGAAGTCATGGCGGCGGCGGTCACAGTCGTTAAGCCGGAAAAAGACAAAATAAAAAACCACTTCACATGACGGTATGAAGTGGTTTTTTTATTCGTATGTTTAATTTATAGCAAAAATTAAGCCATCTTATTAACTGCCTGAGCTAAACGGGATACTTTTCTGGAAGCTGTATTTTTGTGTAATACACCTTTCTTAGCAGCCTTATCAATTGTAGCTGTGGCAGCAACTAATGCAGCCTGTGCAGCTTCTTTGTCGTTAGCAGCAATCGCAGCGGTTACCTTCTTAACAGAAGTTTTAACGCCGGATTTGATAGCTTTATTTCTATCAGCTTTTGTTCTGTTAACTAAAATTCTTTTTTTTGCAGATTTGATATTAGCCAAAATGCACACCTCCTATTGGAATCTTTTTTTCAGGAAAGTGTCTCATTAAATCCGGACACGGACGTTTTAATGGAAACACACGCATATTATTGTAGAATAAGCATTCCTTTCTGTCAATACATATTTTCAACTTTTTTTGCAAAAAATATAGCTGTATAGAGCAAGGCGCAGCAGGAACTGTGAGTGCATATAATAAAGAGAGAAAATGGAAAGAAGAAACGAGGACGGGATGATATGAGTTGGTTTCAGGTCAGAACAGATTTGGCATTAGAGGCCAGAGAAAGTATTGACGGAAAAGGAAGTGAAATTCATGGAATTAAAGTAGAAGAAAGCTATGATGAAAAAAGCGATGTGCATATTACAAAGGTAATGATAGAAACAAAAAATGGAGCCAGGGCAATGGGAAAACCAATGGGAACCTATGTAACGTTAGAAGCACCGGGCATGATTGAACTGGAAGAAGAATATCATCAGGAAATTTCGGATATCCTTGCCAGAGAAATCAGGAATCTGCTGCCGGAGCCGGAAGAAGAAAAATCCATTCTGGTTGTGGGACTGGGTAATCGTGATGTCACAGCGGATTCATTAGGTCCGAATGTTGTGGATAATCTTTTTATCAACCGTCATATCGTTATGGAATATGGAAAAAGAGCCTATAACTGCACCAAAATGCACCTGGTCAGCAGTCTTGTGCCGGGGGTCATGGCAAAAACCGGAATGGAATCGGCAGAAATCATCCGGGGGGTTATCGAGCAGACCAACCCGGATATGGTGATTGTCATTGATGCACTGGCGGCACGCTCCACCAAACGTTTAAACCGGACCATACAGATTACCAATACGGGGATTCATCCCGGTTCCGGAGTCGGCAATTACCGAAATGCTTTAAATGAAGAAAGCCTTCATGTGCCGGTTCTGGCAATTGGTGTGCCTACGGTGGTGGATGCTGCAACGATTGTAGGAGATGCGGTGGGCGAATATGCGTTAGGGGAGTATCCCAATGCGTTGTCGGAATTGAATAATATGTATGTTACCAGTAAGGATGTGGATGCACAGGTACAGCAGATTGGGCACATTTTATGTGATGCTTTGAATAAGGCATTGGATATCTCTTTGGCATGAATGGTGACAGGCGCTGCATATAATAGAGGGTGGATGCCTTTGAGGAAGGCAGTAAACCAGAATGGGATGCAGCAGATTTATGAAAAAGAGGCGGTTGAAAAGAGAATGGAAAGGGAATAGTCAGGTGCATATGGGGCGCGGTTTTTTCAGAATTGCGCTCTTTGTTTTGTGCCTTCTGACCGTGTTTTCCCTGCTTCGGGAGATTTCTTGGGGAAACCGGGAAAAGGAAGGAGAGAAACACAGACTGCAAAACCTTCTGGAACGGAATATGATGGAAACATGGATGCCCGGTGCAACGCTGGGTTTTGCAGAACAGAAGAACCAGGAAAGCACCTTGTTAGAACGATTTGTGATGGAAAATTTTCCGGTGATGCTTTATGGCATGGAACAGTCAGAGGGGGATGCCGCCCAGACCATACCAGAAAGCAGTTATGAACAATGGCAGTTGTTAGAAGGAATGGATGAAGAAAAGAAGGGCATTTCCGAAGACGAACTGGGATATGACGAAAATGCCATTCATCTGGATAAAAGCCTGGAAGAAGCCTTTCTGGCAGAAAATCAAAGTGGTATGGAAGAGAAGCAGGAGGAGCAGCCAGGGGAAGAACCGACAGAACAGAATAGCAGCGGAGAAAACCAGCAGACAGAAGAAAATCAGCAGCCCCCAGAGGATGTGCCGGGGGAAAGCTTCGGGTTTCATGAGGTGGAAGAACCAGTTTACCGTTATCGGTGGCAGGAACTGGAAAGCTATCAGGCATTAGTCAAGGCCTTTTATGCTATTGACAGCACCACTGCAGCAGGGGAAACGTTACTGGAAACCAGAACATTGCTGGAAAAGGATATGCGGATGCAGGGAACCAATGAACAACCGCAGATTTTGATTTATCACACCCATTCCCAGGAAACCTTTGCAGACTCCATACCGGGGGATGCATCCACTTCCATTGTGGGAGCAGGAGAAAAACTGGCGCAGCTACTGCGGAATCAGTATGGATATAATGTGATTCACTATACCGAAAGTTTTGATAAGGAAGCAAGGGACTATGCTTACAGCAATGCACTGCCTGCAATGGAGAAGGTACTGCTTGAAAATCCTTCCATAGAAGTGGTGATTGATTTACATAGGGATGAAATGCCGGAAGATAGAAGACTGGTGGTGGATTTGCAGGGAAAACCTACTGCCCAGTTTATGTTTTTTAACGGACTTTCCAGAACCAAAAACGGAGAAACCATTGCCTATCTGGAAAACCCGAATCTGGAGGAAAATCTGGCTTTTTCCTTTCAGATGCAGGCGGCAGCCAATGAGTACTATCCGGGAGTGGCAAGAAGGATTTATCTGAAAGCCTATCGGTATAATATGCACCTGCGCGGAAAATCTTTATTGATTGAGCTGGGAGCCCAGAATAATACGGTGGAAGAGGCAATGAATGCCATTGACCCTCTGGCCCATATCCTGCATCTGGTCTTGTCTGGCAACGAACCGGATAAGGATGCGTAAAACAGATAAATCCTGCAAAACAGAAATGCTTGAAATGATGGACATGATACGAAGAATTTGCTATACTAATTCCGTATGTAAACAGGAAAATGAGTAGTAGAAAGGCATAGAAAGAGAATGGCAGGGATAGATCAGAGCAAGATAAGAAATTTTTGTATTGTGGCACATATTGATCATGGTAAATCAACATTGGCAGATAGAATTATAGAGAAAACAGGATTATTAACCAGCAGAGAGATGCAGGCACAGGTGCTTGACAACATGGAACTGGAACGGGAGAGAGGAATTACCATTAAGGCACAGACGGTTCGTACCGTATATCAGGCAAAAGATGGACAGGAATATATCTTTAATCTGATTGATACTCCCGGTCATGTGGACTTTAACTATGAGGTCAGCAGAAGTCTTGCAGCCTGCGATGGCGCGATTCTGGTAGTAGATGCAGC
>CAYVUF010000019.1:0-17465 GCA_964454605.1 uncultured Bacteroides sp. | reverse complement strand
ACCCCCATTATCTACATTATTTACACCCCATATATATAGTAAATATAACCACAATGATTAAAATGATTTCCACCGTTCCCATTCCTTCTTCTTCCCGCAGAAAGTCTTTCCATCCTTTTAATCTGTTTCTTTTCATAATCCCTTCATCAAACCTCCATTTCCACGCATTCTTTGCTGTTTTTAACCCTCTTATAATTCTTATGACAGAAAGGAAAAGTATGCCGGAATCATAATAATCACCATAACAATGCAAAGCATCATCATCATCGGTATCAATAATTTTGTTCCGGCTTCTTCCCCCAGCTTTCTTGCAGTGCTCTTTCTTTCTGCGAAGGCATTCTCTGCCTCCTGCCGCAGCATAAGCAGCAAATCATTACTGCCCTTCCGCAGATTCTGTGCCAACAAAGTACTTAACTTCATATAGCACTGTACCTGACAACGTTTTCCAAGATGTTCATAGGCTTCTATTTCCGGTATCCCACTTTGCAGCTCATAACAAAGCAGCAAAATTTCTTCATAAGCATATCTTTTCTGATGGGAAGTTTTCTGTTTCCTATAATCTTCTCCCATCTTCCAAAAGGCATTGCGGACCGTCATTCCTGCGCCCAGATAGAGTATTAGTTTGTTGACAACTTCTGAATAATCTAAAATAAGACTCTTACGGCGCTCTTCCATACGTTGTTCCACTTCCCTGCCCTTGAAATAGAAAACTGCCACAGTCACAATGCACAGAAGCAGAAAGAAATAACCGCTGCTGTCTGTTATCACCTCCTTCCATGCCACTTTTTTCATACCAATCTGTTCCGGCAGGTACATACTCTGGCTGGTTCTGCTTTTTTCATTTGCAAGCTCCAAAGATTGTTCCATTCTTTGAATCCATTGTTCTTCTTCTGAATAAACCGCCGGATAGACCTGTACCGGAACCACTTCCTCCCATTCCATTTCTTCATATTGAAAATGTGCTGTTAAAGTTACCATTACCGGTTCTGTCAGTTCTCCATTTATGACGGTACCATCTGTCTGCACATAAGAATAACTGCTGCTCTCCCAGAATATTGCAAACGGATAACCATCTATCTGCTCTGCAAGCATAAGATTCTGTGTCACCTTATCCAGACTGCTGTTTTCTCCTAAGATAAGTTCCGGTAACTGAGCCGCTGCCTGTTGGTAAAGATAATTGATTTCTTCTGTGGTATATTGTCGCTCCTTTACGGTATAAGCAATTTCTTTTCCTGTTTTTTCACCCTCAATATCAGCTTCCAGAGTAACCTCTTTCTCACCCTGGCCATAAGCATTGCGTTCAATATAACCGCCCTGCTGTACCACACCGTTTGCTCTGCTGCTATATGCCGCACACAGGCACAGCAGATTTCCCACAAAAAAGATAGCCAGTACCTGACTGTATCGGTGAAGATAAAACCCTTCTACCTGCTCCATTTCCGGTAAAGCAGGATTCAGAAGTTTCAGATTTTTTCCCAACTGACTGCCATATATTCCATCCTTTTTTCTTCGTTTTCTGCAATAGGCAGCCGCTTTCAAAAATATTTTTTCTCCCGGATACTTCATCTTATATTCTTTCTCGAGATTTATTTGCTCTCTGACAGATAGCAAAAACAACAAAAGATAGCAAACTAAAATAATCAGATATACATAAATCATACTCAGACCTCTATTTCTACTATTTGACGTGACATGCGAAACGCGATGAAATAAACAATCAGACAAATCGTCATAATGACAATCCCTGCTGCGTTGTGGTACAACACATCAAAGAAACCTTTTGAAGTAATACTGATGTAGAAAATAATCAAAAATGGAACTGCATTCATAATTTTCTGCTCCATCTGTTTCGAACTGATTAGAACCTGTATTTCTCTGTCTACTTCTATTTTTTGCTCCATTGTGCCTGCTGTTTCTGCCAGAATTTCTGTCATATTTCCGCCATTTCTCTTGGCAATCAGAAACACTTGTGCAAATTGCAGAATATCCGGCACATGACTTCTGACTCCGAAATGATAAAAAAGCTGCTCCAAAACTACATTGTTATCCAGTCCTTTTTGGATAAAAGATAATTCCTGGCAAATATAACTATCTTTTCCATAAAGCATCACCATATCGCGGTATGCCTCCCGGACCGCATTTTCTACGGAATAGCCTGCTTTCTGATTCGCAGACAGGGACAATATCATATCCTTAAACTGCACACTTAATTCCTGCCTTCTTTTCTTTGCCAATTCTTTCTTTTTCTCCTGTAAAAAGAAAACAAAAACCGGCAGCAAGAACAAGCAGGCAAGGAAAGAACGATAGAAGAAATAGGCAATACACCCCACCACCAATCCCCCTTGCAGGGAATACCAGATACTTTCTTTAAAAGTAAAATGATACTTATCATAATCCGTATTCCACGCACCGGATGCCTGCGCTTTTAAGTTTTTCCACATATGTTAATTCTCCCTTTTTCTGTAAACTGCCAAGCACCTTTCCATCCTCTGTTTCTCCTTCTTCTTCAAACTGGTACAATATCTTCAGTTGGATTTCCTCTTCTGCATATCCCAAGACCTCGACAATTTCCAGGACTTTCCTAGATTTATCCCTGAGCCTTCCCAGATGAATAATGATGTCGATTCCAGATGCAATCTGCTGTTTGATAGCCTTCAGCGGCAGTTCCATGCCCATCAGGACCATATTTTCCAGACGACTGAGCATATCTTTGGAACTATTCGCATGGCCTGTTGACATAGAACCATCATGCCCTGTATTCAGACACTGCATCATATCAATTGCTTCACCGCCTCTTACTTCTCCCACAATAATTCTGTCCGGCCGCATTCTAAGCGAAGTTTTAATTAAATCACGTATGGTTATCTCCTGACAGCCTTCTACATTGGCATTTCTAGTTTCCATCCGTACCAGATTCGGTATATTCAGAATCTGCAGTTCTGCACTGTCTTCTATGGTAATAATCCTTTCCTCTTTCGGAATATAGTTAGACAGTGCATTCAGAAAGGTCGTTTTTCCCGAACCTGTACCTCCGCTGATAAAAATATTATATTTTGCCTCCACCAACTTCTGTAACCAGTCACAAACCGGCTTCGGAATGGAACCAAAAGAAACCAAATCCTCCATCGTAATGGGCTTGTCCGGGAATCGTCTGATGGTTACAATCGGTCCATTGAGTGCAACTGGAGCAAGAACTACATTCACGCGGGCACCATTACTTAATCTGGCATCTACAATGGGGGATGCTTCATTCACGACCCGGTTGCAGGCTGATACAATCTGCTGAATCACATCTTCCAATTTTTCCTTGCTTTCAAATTTCAGTTCTACTCCCATTAATCTTCCCTTCTTCTCAATAAAGATATGTTCCGGTCCGTTTATCATAATCTCTGTAATCTCAGAATTATCTACCAGTTCCTGTAATACATCCAGTTTTCTGACCGCATGGAACAGTTCTCTTCGAAGTATTTCTTTCTCAGTTAAAGAAATGGGTTGCAGCTTTCCTTCCCGAACCAACAGTTCGTCAATCAAATCCTGTATCTCTTCATCTGTCATTTCACGAGAATAATCAATGCCGGCTGTCAGTTTCTGTTTCAGTTCCCTTCTGATTTCATCCTGCCTGTCCATACAAATCCTCCTGAATAATGGCTTTTACATACTGCGCCAGTTCGCCATGTGTCATCAAATTCGGGTCAGACTGTATTTTCTCAAAAAAGGGAAAACGACATTTTACTGTCTTATCTACAATTTCACTCATATTATTCAATTGCAGAATCTGCTCGTATTGGTGCATTTTCGCCATAGCAAAACTATCGTCTTTTGTGATGGTATATATTTTGAAGCAGCGGGATAATAAGGCAAACAAACCATTCATACCGTCTGTTAAATCCAGAATCAGATATTCGTAATCACTGATTGTCTCCAGTGTTTCCAGAAGCTCCAGCCATTTCTCACCAGAAATACTCTGCATATCCAGAAAGGACTGACCCGGCGGAATAAAATCCAATCCGTTAACCGACTGCACCATAGAAGGAAGTCTGACCGACAACTTTTCTTTTGCACACTGAAAGTAATAGACTACATCCATCATGTCTGACGGAAATTCCCTATGAAACATTTTCGAAAAACCAGAATAACATTCAAAATTCAGATACAGAACCTTATGCTCCTTCGCTATCAACTGTCCCATTGCCAGCGCAAAGGAAGTCTGCAAACACCTTCTGACTGGTGAATAAACTCCTATGATTTTCATATTGGATTCCCGATGATATCCTGTCTTTGTCCAATCCTCCAAGCCTGACAGTTTTTCCAGTATGCTATGGATAATCTTGTCCGGACTCTGGAATTTATAGATATATGTACAATCTTCCCATTGTTCTTCCTTTTTCTCCCCACTTCTTTCTTCTAGTACAAATACATGGGGAATTTTCCACTCTAATCCGGAATTCTGGAAACCATCCATAACATTCTCACTAATCATCAGAATAAAAATCTCATTGTTTTGCAAAAATGCCCGCAGTTCCTCTGCACTGGTAAAAAGGTGTACTACATAAGGCATATTTCCCTTTTCTAACATATATTCTGCCATTCGGAAGGCATAAGTTTCTTCCAAATCACAAATTGCAAATATTTTCTGTTTCAAAATAATCCTCCTAATCCAAGCATTACACTAATACATATAGGCAGAGCAAAATGTATTTTGTTGCTTTTGTAACGGTAAGAATCCTGTTTCAGATTCTCCCCATACAGCTTCCACTGCCTTGTGCATAATACATCCAACAGATAAGAGAACAAATATTGTATTCTTTCTTTGAAATTTTCTTCTGTAATCATTTTCCATACCGAAAATACAGCTCCTACCAGAAAGGAGATTCCGATACAATAAAGCTGCCACTTTACTGTTGCAAAACTTCCTGTTATAAAAAACAGCTTCACATCACCGGCTCCTAACGCGCCAATTTTATACAAAGGATATAAAAGACAGAAAGAAAGAACAATTGCGGCTCCTGCACCATAGATTGCAGACCACCCATTCTCCAGAATACGACAAAATAGACCTGTCAGGGTTCCTATAACAATCCAACCATTTCCTATCTTATCGTATAAAAAATCCATTAGAACTGCTGCAAAAAGCAATAGAAGTAAAATAGACTCATAACCTGTCAGTCCAATCCGACCACCTCCAAAACTGATATTCTCGACTCAATGAAACAACTGGAAGACATTTCCGGAATGCTGTTGTAACAGCTTGTCTGAATGTGAAGACCAGAACAGCCTTTATCACAATATAAGAATTTCCTGAGTTGTAAGACGAATTATAAACACATCCCTTATTCTTGTCCATAGGTTTTTTGAAAAAAATTCTTTTTTGTGAAAAACCTACAACAGTTTAAAAAAATTGATTCCATAAAGTACGATAAGCCCCGGAAATCCTAGCAATCCGGATGTCAAAACAGTCACCGGATTTATCCCTACACCCGTAGAAATTTCCTGAGAAAGCAGAAAATAATTGATAAAATAAATTCCTATGGTTCCCATCACTGCACGAAGTACAAAATTTATCATCCACTCAATTTTTTTGCCAAACGCTACAATAAAAAGTACAAGAACACACACAATTAAGATGATTATCATGCCATTTAGTTTTTCCATCGCTTTTCCTTTTCCCTTCTTTTTCCCCTCATTGATTTGGTACAATTTCTCTCTTGGATTCTACTGCATCCTATGCGTGACAAATATTGGATATTACAAGAATATTTTTCCATTTTCTGCTTATACTTTCTAAAAGAGGAATCAGGTTGTAAATAAGGAATTATATGTAAAGATTGGAGGAACCTATGAAAATATTATTTCGCCAGAGCCCCTGTCAATTTGATATGGAAGATGAAATTGAACAAAAGAGACTCTCCATCCAGGAAGAACTTTTAGAGGCAAAACACGCTTTGGAAATTGCTTATTGCGGTTTTGACAATGTAACAGACCCTGATTTAATTGACTGTTATATTTATGAAGTGAATGCTGTCATGAAAAGATATAAATTTTTATTAGAACAGGCAGCAAAAGTAAATCTGCTGCCTGAAGAAACCTGTAATAAAACATATGAAAATCTGACTCTTGTCAATTAAACACAAAAACCTCGATTTGAAGATATATCTGCAATATTTTCTGTTAAATTATTTCTGCCATAAGTAAGACCTGCATATACTGTCTGGGTGTTGCCCATAACCGGACCGGACACATCCTGTTTTTCCAGCTCTTGATATGCTTTATGAAGCTCCTTTATCACAGCTTCGATATGATTCAGATGCTCAGCTTCATAGTGAATACCTGCCTGAACCAGTTCACGATTGATGTATAAATACAATTGCAGAAGATTCTGTGCCAGTTCATATTCAAAATGAAGGGAGGCTGTCAGTTCATTCATGCAGCCTCTGATTTTGCGAATGGCATTTTTAAAACCTGCTTTATCATCCGCCTGCAGCATTTCTTTTGCTTCTTCCAGATAAAGCAAAACCATTTCATACAGAATCGTAATCAACTGTGTCTTATTTGCCTGCGTGATACGCAGTGTATATTCCTGCTTCAATTCCTTCGTCATATATGATTCCTTTCTGTCCACGAAAACCTATATACGCCTATTACTGCAATAACTGTAATACCTGTGAAGGTCTTTCATTTGCCTGCGCCAGCATGGAGGTAGCTGCCTGTGCAACAACCTGCTGTGTGGTATAATATGTCATTTCTTCCGCCATATCCACGTCCATAATACGGGAATAAGAAGCGGTCATATTTTCATTGGTAACATCCAGATTACTGATTGTATGCTCCAGACGATTCTGGTAAGCACCCAGACGGCTTCTGGCATCTGACACGTATAAAATCGCATTTTTTACTGTATCAATTGCGTTACGACTGTCTTCCTGTGTTGTCACATTTGTGTTTGTAATACCAAGTCGCTGCAAAGAAATCTCTGGAATACGGATTTCCAGAATCTGTCCTTCATTAGCACCAATCTGTGTATCCATTGCTCCGATACCAGTGATATCCAATTCCAGATTTGTAAAAGCAACATTGTTATAATCCACAATTTTTCCATTGGCATCCTCTACCGGGGATGGTGTAATATCAAGGGATAGTTCAAATCCCCTGCCATCTTCCAAAGTAATTGTATTTTCACCTACTTTGGAAATCTTAACTCCTTTTGGAAATTCAGCTCCAAGCTGTAACGTATTCTGCGTTGCTTCTTTATCAATCTTTCCTTCTTTGTCATAAATAATGGTAAGTGCATCTATGGTATATACCTTATCAATTACTTCGTCACTATAATGTGCAACCTTAGCATTTAAATCATTGGTATAACCCTTTAAATCAAAACTTCCATCCAGAATCGGCTGTCCGTTAAACTCTGTATCTTCCGCAACTCTCACAACCTCTTCTTTTAACTGGGTTAACTCCTGATTTAAAGTTTCTCTGTCTGTTGTTGTCAGAGTACCAGTTGCACCTTTTACTGCAAGCTCATTCATTCTCTGGAGCATATCATGTACTTCGGATAACGCTCCATCTGCCGTTTCAATAATATTGATACCTGTGTTGGCATTCTGTGTCGCTACGGAAATACCTTCAATCTGTGCATTCATCCGACGGGCAATTGCATAACCTGACGGATTATCTTTGGCACTGTTTACTTTCAGACCAGAAGATAATTTTTCCATAGATTTTGATACTCTTCTATCTGCGATATTCAGCGAATTGTTTGCTCTCATCGCTGATGCGTTATAATTGATTCTCATTTCGTATTCCTCCTGCTTTATGCTTTCATGACTGTAATAAAGGCTTTCGCTATCTGGTATAAATCCGCTGTCTGCACATCATTTTCTTCCTGGTTCTCTGCTGCTTCAAAACGATTCAGATTCAGTTCACCATTCTGCATCACACCGATACTTCCCAATTCTAACTTATCCTGTACCAGTGCTTTCACCTGTTTTTTCAACTCGGCATGAAGCTGCTCTTCCCTGCCTTGTAATGCTTTCGTACCTTCTGCTGTACTGCACGCAATATAACCAGATATTTTACCATTCCTCACGCTAAACTGGGCAGCAACCTTACCATAGCTTTCTGTTTCCATAGCAGCCTTAACCATACCGCCTTCTTTGCCATCATGAAGTACTTTCAAATGAATTGCTGTGGTTTCTCCATGGATTTCTACCGGCACATGATAATTTTCTTCTTTTGCCAGACTGCCTGTCAGGGTAAGCTGTTTCTTGCAGCTTTGAATGGTTTTCAAATCAAGATAACCATAGTTTGCATCTGCCTGTGCCTTATCCAGCACCTCGTCATATACGTTCTGCAGTTCTTCATAGGCTTCTTGCATGGATTCCTTGTCCACCATTGCCTCTTGTAAACGGAAGACCGCATCTCTTACTTTATCTTTATCGGCAGATTTGGTAAATTCATTCAGTTTACGATACAGAAAACCTTTCTGATTCATCAACCTATCGGCTGCAAACAGATTGTTGGTTGTCACAGGCTGTTTGTTGTTTAATAATTCATTTACCACACTATCTTCTACTTCACTTGCCTGTCTGTACTCCTGCAACTGCTCATTCTGATATTCTGCTTCCATTTCCGACTCGGTAAAGGCTGCCATTTTATCAGCAGCTTCTCCCGCTGCGTTCTGTACATAAGCACCGAAACCACTTGTAATCTGCTCCGTAATAGACACATTTTTCAGAACCGATTCCATTCCACCAAAAGAATCGTCTATGCTGTAATCCATACCATGCTTTTTATTGCTACGCACTGCACTCAACAGATTTTTAAAAGAAAGTTCCGCACCCTGATTCAATAATGTGCCAATTGCCGCATCATCGGTTTTTTCAATCTGACGAAGCATCCGGTAAATGCCGATGTAAGCATCTCTTTCCGTTTCTGTTATTTCCTTGTTCTTCTCCAGTTTGTATAAAAATCTGCTGTACTTTTCATTTTCCTGCTCTTCGCTTAACGAAGTGGAATCCAGATATTCATTTAGTTGTGCCAAAGACATTTCCAACGGATTACGTCCATCCCGGATTGCCTGTAACGTTGCTGCCGGGGTCATTTTCTCAATCACACGCCGCAGTTCCAAATCCGATTCTTTCACAGCCTGAATATTTTCTTCTGTCAGTTCCATGCTGTTATATCCCAGAATACGAACTGCACGACGGTTTTCCTCTGTCAACTCTAACTCCATGTCCTGTAAAATATCATCCACATTGCGGAAGGCTTTGCGAATGGAATCGCCCATATCTGCTCTTGGTGCAGTCATCAGCTCTTCGTATTTCTCCTGCGCCTGTTCATACGCATTTTTCAAAGCACTGCCGTTAATATGAACCTGATTTAAAGTGAAATCTTCATCTGCTGCCCGAAACTTACCGGCAACATCAATTGGCAGAAACGGAATCTCTTCGATTTTACTCCGGGCTTCTGTATAAAGTTCTGCTTTCTCAGAAGCTCTGTTTACATCCGTTTCTCCAAACAGCAACTGCTTCTGGTTTATCTCCATCTGCTTCAGTGCCTCTACCAATTGCTCCAGTTCTGCGGTATCAATGGAATAACCACTGGCAATTAGCTTGTAATTTACTTCTATTGTCATCATCAGACGTATTTCTTCCAGTTGTCGTCTGGCTGTAATATTCTCTGGTCTTCCTTCTGCATCCACATATACTGCACCTGTCTGTGCATTTTTGTCATCAGCTGCTGCACCATCTATCTGCTTCTGTGCCGCTTTTAAATTCACCAGATTCTGTTCTTTTCCCTCTGCTACAGTTTTATCCACAGCTTCTTCGCTAATCTGGGTAAATTCTTCAATGTAATCGGCTGCTTTTTCCAAATTGCTTCTTCCATCTGCTAAATTGGCTGCCCCTGCTTCTTTTCCATCCGAGATTGCTGCTGCAATGGCAGAAAGAATCTCTTCCATTGTCTGTGGAAAGTGAAGCAATTTTATCTGATGGTAGTTCAGAACCGCTTCCGAAGTAAGTGGAACGCCTTTTTCAATCAGCCATCTGGCATCTCGTACTGTTTCTTCTTCTACTTCAAGTCCTGCCTGTTCAATTACCTTCTCTATCTGGGGCTGTAACTGTTCCCAATTAAATTCATCTGCTTTTTTTGCATAATAACCGGAAACACCATCCGCATAATAGCCTTTTCCCTGTCGGCTTCCATCTGCTGTGGAACTGAAATCCGCCTTGTAAATGGAATCAATCGTAGGCTCCATACGGTTCTCTACCATGTATTTTGCCGCACCTTCCGTAATTTCCGATACTGCCGCAGCTTCTTCATAGGCTTTCTTTGCATCCTGCACATTTTCTTCTGTTACTGGAACATCATAGGCGGCAAACTGCTTGCATAATTCCTGGGCAAAAGCCTCACTTCCAGTAATTGCTTTTAAAGTTTCCGCATCTAACTGGTCCGTATAACCAGCTATCTGGGTACCACTTTTCAACAATTCTGCCTTTATTTTATCAACAATGGTAACAACCTCTTCTATATCCATATCACCCGGCTGATATCCATCTTTCATCATCCGGTTAAAATCTTCCGCAGACATAATATTAGACATCACTGTCATAAAGTCCCTCTGCAAGGCAATATCCGCCTGCCCTGCTTCCTGCATAACCTCTTCTGCGGTCTTTCCTTGACCTTTGTAAGCGTTGTTATCCATAACTGTGCCAGAAATGTCTAATGCATATACATCCGTCTGACTGCTCCTTGCCGTACGGGTGTCCTGATATGTTGTTGTCACCCTGTCTACATTCTGATTCGTGTTATTATGGTCAAAAGTAATTTTCATACACATACCTCATGCAGTGGGTTATTTTTTTCATATAAAAAGGTGAATGTATTTCTACATTCACCTTTTATTTCGGCATATCTGCGCTTTTTCTTAACCATTTCACATAGGAAATTAGAACAGGAAAACTGCTGCTGTAAATGGCGGTAAATCAAAAGTAATGGCATAATCCTTGTAATTACAAGTTTCCTTTACTGCTGTCAATTCCGCCGGAATAACATTTCCATTACCACCGAATCGTTTCTCATCACTATTCAAAAGCAGCTTATATTTCTTTTTCTTCGGAACTCCAACTTTGAAATCGTTCCACATCATAGGAGTCATATTTAAAACAAACAAAACATTGTTCTTACCTGTTGCATCCTTACGGTAAAAGCTGTATGTGCTTCGTTCTGTATCATCCGCATTCAGCCACTCAAAGCCGCCCCAGTCATTATCAATGGAATACATTGCCGGATACTTACGATAAAGTTTCAGCAGTTCTTTCACATATTCGTGCATACCGCGATTCTGTTCTTCTCCCAACAAGAACCAGTCAAGCTCTCGCTCTTCGCTCCATTCTCTTTCCTGCCCGAAATCCTGTCCCATGAAAAGAAGTTTCTTACCGGAATGTCCAAACATATAAGTATATCCAACCCTAAGATTTGCATATTTGTCTACCGGATAACCCGGCATTTTGTTAACCATAGAGCATTTTAAATGCACTACTTCATCATGTGATAACGGTAAAATATAATTCTCACTATTGTTATAACTCATGGCAAAAGTCATGGCATAATGATTATTTTTACGGAAGTATGGGTCTAATTTCATATATTCACAGAAATCATGCATCCATCCCATATTCCATTTAAAGCTAAAGCCAAGACCACCATCTTCAATCTTGCCGGTTACCAGAGGCCATGCTGTTGATTCTTCGGCAATGGTTAAAAATCCCGGATATGTTCCCAATACAACGGAATTCAAATGGCGGAAAAATTCGATAGCTTCCAGATTTTTATTGCCGCCGTATTTATTGGCTACCCACTGACCGTCTTTTTTACCATAATCCAGATACAGCATAGAAGCAACTGCATCCACACGAATACCATCAATATGATATTCTTTAATCCAGAATAAAGCATTTGCAATCAGGAAATTCTTTACTTCTGTTTTTCCATAATTAAAAATCTTAGTACCCCAATCCGGATGTTCTCCTTTTCGTGGGTCTGGGTCTTCAAAAATACACTGTCCATCAAATCTTCCAAGTCCATGCGCATCCGTTGCAAAATGTGCCGGTACCCAGTCTAAGATAACACCAATTTTATTTTTATGAAGTTTATTGATTAAGTACATAAAGTCTTCCGGATTACCATGTCTGGAAGTAGGCGCATAATATCCTGTTACCTGATACCCCCAGGAACCATCAAAAGGATATTCTGCAATGCCCATTAACTCAACATGAGTATACTGCATTTCTTTCAGATATTCTACAATTCTGTCCGCAAACTCCCTGTAATTGTAGAAACCTTCAGGTGTTCCGTCCGGATGCTTCATCCAGGAACCGATATGGCATTCATAAATTGCCAATGGCTCTTTGTTATAGTCTTTGCCCTTCCGGTTTTCCATCCATGTGCTGTCACTCCATTTGAATTTGGAAATATCAAAAGTTTTTGATGCGTTACCCGGACGCATTTCTGCATAATTGGCAAAAGGGTCAGCTTTGTAAAGTTTCTCACCTGACGGTGTTTCAATCAGAAATTTATATAATTCGTTCTCTCCTACCCCCGGAATAAATAACTGATAAATACCACCTGGCCCAATCTTTATCATTTCATGAATTTCTTCATTCCAGCCATTAAATGTACCAATCACATGAACTCTTGCTGCATTCGGTGCCCACACAGCGAAAAACATACCTTTCACGCCATCTTCCACAGATGGATGTGCACCTAGCTTCTGATAAATGTCATAGTGAGTTCCCTGTGCAAACAGATATTGGTCGTCTTCTGAAATAAATACTTTCTGTTCCACGTTTTTTGGGTTCTTTTTTTCTGTTTTTACTGCCATCGATTGTCCCCCATTTCTTTATTTAATAATGCATAAAATCCTTCTCACGTAAAATAATCATATCCTCGTCATCATATCTTTTTGCCAGCAAGATATCCACGAAATGCTTCGGTGTTTTCTTATTGGCATAATAAATAGCCTCATCCACCAATTCTCTTACCTCTGCAAGAGTCACCTCATGGTCGCTTGTCTGCATGTCTGCAATTCTGGTATGCAGGGCGAGAACACCAAATTCATCAATAGAATATTCCATGTCTTCTGCATACTGTTTTGCATAGGCAACAAGTGCTTCATCATCCAGAGGCTCAATATCAATCCGCAGGTTCATGGCATTTGTCAATACACTGTTTTTGGATAACAACTGGTTCATATCCTGTTTTCTGTCTTCCAGAATCAAAACCAGTCCCATGTTATCTTTTTCCAGAACCTTCGCTATCTTAGAAGCAGTTTCCTTCTTCAAGTCAGATGCTTTCTCAATAATAAGCGCACCATTGCTTAGTTTTGCAAAAGTTTCTGCAACATCCTTTTTATTCAAAACAGCAGCGGAAACTTTCGCCACTTTACCCGAGAAATTACTATCGTTATACTGCATTTCGCGAATCAATCCTTTCGCCAGATTGATTGTGCCCCCATCTTCTTCACCAGTAATGATAATATTTCCGGTACAAGCTGCCAGACTCATATTGTCCAGAGTATGTATTAACTGTTCTCTGGATTTTTTATGATGTACAAACTGTCCAAATAATTCTTTCTCTTCCTCGGTCAGTTCTCTTACACTCTGCTGATTTTCTAAAGCTGCTTCTTCTTTGAGCTCTTCTTCTGCGGCTGCCAACTGCTCTTTTACTTTCTCCCCATTTGCCGAAAGTTCTTCGGATACCGACTTTCCTGCCGCTTTTTCCTGCACTGGAACGGTTTCCTCTGATACCTCTTCCTGAGGAATCTGTTCTTCCATTACGGTTTCTGGAAGATTTGTTTCTTCAATTTCTTCCAATTCTTCTACTTCATCTTCTGCCGTAATGGTATCCTGCTGTACAGGTGTCTGGACTTTTTTCTCCAGTTCCTTCTCTGCTTCATCCGGCAAAATCACCTTCTTAATCGGTGGCTTCTCAGATTCTTTCATAATGGCTGCTACAAAAGCCTTCTCTAACTGCTCCAGAAGTCCTGATTTTGTCGCTTCATCGAAATCTGCAAACAGACTTCCGGTATGTTCCAGAATACGTTTCCGAACATCCTCCATCCGCTTCTGCTCATTGGATTTCTTCATTTCTTCCCATTCAGTCATAATATCTTCAATACTAAGCTGTCCGGTAATCTGTTTCTCAATCGCTTCTTCATCTGGAATCGCCAGACTAATCTGTCCGTCATACTCCTGAGATAAAACATTGTCGTATTTCGTTGGTTTTACATTCAAAGGTGTCAAAACACCTGTCCTTGCTCCCGGAATACCTGCGCTAAGCTCCGGCTTTGGTTCTGTTACAGGACGTTCCGGTTTCAGCATAGTACTGTTTATTTCCTGCAGTTCATCCGTATCTTGTGACTGTTTTACCCGGGACTGTACCGGTTTCGGCAGCTCCACTGGTTCTTCCGGCAACTGAATCTTAGGCATTTCCACTGTTTCCTGCAACAGCGGTGCAATCAATTGTTCTGCAATAGAAGGTTCTTCTTCCACTGGCTCTTCCTGTGGATAGGCCTCTTCCTCAACCGGCTCTTCCTGTGGATAGCCTTCTTCCTCAATCAGCTCTTCCTGCGGATAGACCTCTTCCTCAACCGGCTCTTCCTGTGGATAGCCTTCTTCCTCAACCAGTTCTTCCTGGGGATACATTTCTTCTGCAGCCGGTTCTTCCTGTGCAGGTTCTTCTTCTGCCAGGATTTCCTTCATACTTTCTGCCAATGCCATCTGTAAGTTGATAGTATTATACTGACCTACATCTACGGTTTTCACTTCCGGCAGTTCTGTGGTAGGTGCTTCTTCCATATAAGGGTCTATTTCTCTATCCTGTGTGGTATGCTGAACCTGGGAAGCAGTCAAGGTATCTCCTTCTACTTCGTTTTCAAGGGCTGCCTGTTCCTCTGCTTCTGCTCTTTCTTCTTCAATTTCTGCATCTCGCAGGGCAATCCACGTATCATACCGTAACTGTTGTTCTGCACTTAATGGAACATGCAGTGCCTTTAATTCCAGTGCTTTCAGTACATATTTTCCTTCGCCAAACCAGAGGAACATTTCATCACATTCCTCCACACATTTGGTTGTCAGACCAATTCTATGATAAAGATATGCCAGCTCGTATGCCCACTTTTCACGATAATCGCGCTTCTTAAACTCTTCCAGAACCGCAATTCTCTCTTCCAGGCTGACATCCTGCGCCTCATACAAACGATACTGTAAAATATATCTTCCAGTATCTCTCGGTGCAATCTGTACGAATTCTTTATAATACTCAATTGCCTGTACATATTCTTCCATTTTAATCGAAAGTTCACACAAAGAATAAACTATCAATCTGCCATTGGGGTGCTTCTCGTATGCTAATAAAAGAATATCTTTACTTTCCTGATATCTTCTGTTTATCTTATATAAATCACTGATGGTACACAACATCATAACACTTTTTACTCTTCGCCAATCAATTGTGTCCGCAATTTTAACTGCTTCTGCAAATTCCCCTTCTGAAATTAACGCTTTAATTTCATCTGCACGAACCTTATATTCATACTTATCCAAAAGTACTCACCTCATACAATGTATTTTACATCTTATTTTTTCACATAGTAATCCTATTATTACTGTCTTAGTTTACCATAGGCGAATATCAATGTAAACAAATATAAAGAAAAAAATAACACCTCCATTCTGGTATTGATACCCAAAATATGGAGATGTCATAATATTCTGTTCCATGATATTGTATCTATCTGCTGTCCGCTTTTCTATGCTCTCTTCTCCCACAAACAATTAGTGAGTTCAGCAAACTGTCCCAGTGTTAACGTTTCACCGCGTATCGTAAGCGGCAATCCCATCTGCTCCAGAGTTTCCATAATTTTTTCTTTGCTGACTCCCAGATTTCCTGCATTGGTAAGACCATTCACCAGCGTTTTCCGTCTTTGGTTAAAAGATGCTCGGATTACTGCAAATAAATAGGCTTCATCCTCCACCGCTACCGGAGGCTGTTCATATCTTGTCAGCCGGATTACCGTACTGTCCACATTTGGTCTTGGCATAAAACAGGATGCCGGAACACGTACCACGATTTCAGGATGTGCGTAATACTGTACTGCCAACGACAATGCTCCGTAATCTTTCGTTCCAGGACCTACCTGCATTCTGTCTGCTACTTCCTTCTGCACCATAATCGTAATGCTCTGAAGAGCCACATGATTTTCAAACAATGCCATAATAATCGGTGTGGTAATGTAATAAGGAAGATTGGCAACTACTTTAATGGGTCTGCCGCCATTTTTCTCTTCTACAATACGATTGATATTCACTTTCAGAATGTCTTCATTTATAACAGTCACATTATCATAAGAAGAAAGTGTGTCCTGCAAAATCGGAATCAGATTTTTATCTATTTCCACTGCGATTACCATTTTGGCACGTTCCGCCAGATATTGCGTCATGGTTCCTATACCCGGACCAATTTCCAGTACGCAATCCTCTTCTGTTATTTCCGCTGCATCTACAATCTTATCCAGAATATTCCCGTCAATCAGGAAATTCTGCCCGAATTTTTTCTGAAAATTAAAATTATACTTCTGCAAAACTTCTATTGTATTTTTAGTATTTCCTAATGTTGCCATATATTTTCCTTCTTTGATTTCTTTTCCTTACAACCGGAAAAGTTTTCTTGCATTCTGTTCTGTAATTTCTACTACCTTATCATAATCCATATTTTTAATTGCCGCAATTTCTTTTGCTATATATGGCAAATTTAAAGAAGAATTTCTTTTGCCCCGGTTAGGCTCCGGTGCTAAATACGGACTATCTGTTTCCAATACTATTTTTTCAATTGGTATATATGCTACCGCTTCTTTTAGTTTTTTGGCATTTTTAAAGGTAATCACTCCACCAATGCCAAAATAATAATCCATATCCAGATACTCTCTTGCGATTTCCTTTGTATAAGAAAAGCAATGAATCACACCGCCAATCTCCCCTGCATGGATACTTTTCATCATATCCAGGGTATCCTTTGCCGCATCTCTGGAATGAATAATAACTGGAAGTTTTACTTCTCTTGCCATCTCAAGCTGTCTTTCAAACCATTTCTTCTGAATCCCAACCTCTGGCTCATTCCAGTAATAGTCCAGACCAATCTCTCCAACTGCCACTACCTTATCCAGGCTGCATTGTTCCATCAGCCATTGAAAATTCTCTTCATTCAGCTCTGCAGTTTCACTTGGATGCACTCCCATTGCTCCATAGAGAAATGCATATTGCTCCATCAGAGCCAGGGTAGTTTTACAGCTTGCAAGACTAGCCCCTACATTCACTACAGTTGCAATTCCATTCTCCCTCAAAGCAGACAACAAGGTATCTCTGTCTTCCTCAAAAGCATCATCATCATAATGTGCATGACTTTCAAATATC
>CAYVUF010000018.1:0-17728 GCA_964454605.1 uncultured Bacteroides sp. | reverse complement strand
AGCTAAAGGACTGCAGGAAGAGGTTTTTTCTGCTATGGGAGAATGTAGTTACCAGCTTGTAAAGAAGTGTTTGAAGCTGCAGATATCGGTCAAATTGGAAGAAATGCTGGTTCCGGTTTCTATAAAAATCCAGCTTTTACAGGAGGACAAGAAGGTTCCAAGAAAAGAAATTATTCCCAGTACAGTATTTCCAAAGCGTAGGATATCCTATTACAGCTATCCTACCGAGGCTGCCCTTGCTGAATACTATATAGAAATTATGACCAAGTTGGAACTGATACCGGATTTGATGCCTTATTATCAGGTTTACCGACTGTTAGAACAGGAAAGTGTAGACGGCAGGAAGGTCAAAGAATATATTGAAGAACAATGCAGAAAACAACAGATTGCAAAAACAAAACATCGGTTAGATTATGTTATGGGATATAGAGAATATACTTACATGAAGAAGAAGTGGAAAGTGTTCCTGCGTTCCATTCACAGTAAAGAACCCGCATGGGAACAGGTAATGGACAGATTCGTCAGTTTCTTTACTCCTATTTGGAAAGCCATAATGGAGGATGAAATATTTTTTGGAGACTGGATGCCGGAATTGAACCGATTTTTATAATACGAGGGAGAATCAAATGGAAACATTAGACGAGAAGCTGGAAGACTATGCAAAAAGTGATTATTATCCCTTTCATATGCCGGGGCATAAGAGAATTCCTCTTTCAATGCCCAATCCATATACCATAGATATTACAGAAATCGATGGGTTTGATAATCTGCATGGATCAAAGGGGATTCTTAGAGATGCAATGGAGCGGGCAGCAAGGTTATATGATGCAGATAAAAGTTATTACCTCATTAATGGAAGTACTTGTGGAATTCTCGCAGCAGTTTCTGCAGCCGTACGCCCCAAAGGTACATTGCTGATGGCGAGAAATGTACACAAGGCCGTATATCATGCAGCCAGTCTGAGAGGATTGGCAACAGAGTATGTCAGTCCCTGTGTGAGCAGATTTGGGGTACAGGGAGCCATAGCTCCGGAACAAATCAAAGAAAAGCTGGAAAAGAATCCGAACATTCAGGCAGTCATCATAACTTCGCCTACATACGAAGGAATTGTAAGTGATGTTGCAACAATTGCGAATATCGTGCATCAATACAAAATTCCCCTCATTGTAGATGAGGCGCATGGCGCACACTTTGGATTTCACAAGGCATTCCCACAGACATCGGTGAGGCTTGGAGCAGATGTGGTGATTCAAAGTATGCATAAGGTGCTGCCATCGCTGACCCAAACCGCACTATTGCATGTGCAATCAGAATATATTACAAGGGAGTCCATCGAGAGATTTCTGGATATCTATGAAACCAGTTCGCCTTCCTATGTATTGATGGCAGGTATGGAGAAATGTGTCCGCCTCTTGGAGCAGGAAGGAAAAGAACGATTTGAGGCGTACACCCAAAAGCTAGAGACATTTTATAAAAAGGCAGCGACCCTTAGGCATCTTCATGTAATGGTCAAAGAAGATTTTGCGGAAAAGGAGTTGTATGGATTAGATATTTCTAAGATTGTGATTTCTGTCAGACACACCAATATTACCGGACAGCAATTATATGAGAGATTGTTGCATCAGTATCATTTGCAAATGGAGATGGCTTCTGGATTTTATGTATTGGCAATGACCAGCATTATGGATACGGATGAGGGGTTTGGCCGATTGTTCCAGGCATTGCAGGAAATCGATGAAGAGTTGTATGAAGCGGCGGGAGAAGATTTTGCGGAATGGGATTTCGTGAGAAGGTTTTATACACCCAGAGAGAAAAAATTAGAATTATACGAAGCACTGGAACTGCCGGTAAAAGAGGTGTCTTTTGAAGAGGCAGCAGGGAAGATATCCGCAAATTATGTGTATTTGTACCCACCGGGAATTCCTGTACTTCTTCCCGGAGAAGTCATAGAGGAAGATTGTATCAAAAATATTCGGGAAAGTGTAAAACTTCGACTGAATTTGCAGGGGATTGCCGATATAATAAATGAGAGGATAAAAGTTGTCAATTTTTAGATACTATATTATACTAATAGAAGAGTAGGCAGGAAGTAATATGGGAAAGATTTTTTGCATTATGGGAAAGAGTTCCTCAGGAAAGGATACTCTATATAAACAGATTTTGGAGGATGCGCACTTACATCTTTCAAAGATTGTTCTATATACCACAAGACCCATTCGTTCCGGAGAAACAGATGGAGTGGAATATTTTTTTGTAAAGGAAGCAAAGCTTTTGGAATTGGAGGCAGCAGGGAAGATTATTGAGCAGCGTGCCTATGATACGATACATGGAATCTGGCGTTATTTTACTGTGAATGATGGACAGATTCATCTGCAAAATCAGAATTATCTGATGATTACTACTTTGGAGGCATATACGAAGATTCGGGATTATTTCGGAACTTCTGTGGTGGTTCCAATTTATGTGGAAGTAGAAGATGGCGTTCGATTACAGCGGGCTTTGGATCGGGAAAAGCTGCAGCAGGAGCCGCGATATGAGGAATTATGCAGACGATTTCTTGCAGATGCCAAGGATTTTTCCGAGGAAAATTTACAGAAAGCAGGAATTTCGAAGCGGTTTAGGAATGAGGATTTAAGGGACACTTGCAGAGAAATTGTGACCTATATCAGATGTGAGATGACTTCTGCCGCTACAGGCGGCGAGTAACAAATTCGTATCGGAGGGGGCAAGACTTGCAAGCGAGCCTTGAACGGAGAGAGGATTACCTGGCGCAATGGAAAGGAAGTATGTCTTATGGATTTAAAAGTAAATGAGATGACACCGACAGCAGCGGTGGAGAGTACTGCTAAAGTGCAGGCTTCCGGCGGAGACTTTAAATTTACATTAACGAGTGCCATTAGCGAGGTCCAGCTTCAGGAACGATTAAATACGCTGTTAAATGAGATTACCAATCAGGGTGAACGGATTGCGCAGCATATGGATATTCGGGATATGAAGAAATATCGGGGGCTTGTGAAGGATTTTTTAAATGAAGTGGTAAACCGTTCCCATAAGTTTTCCAGAGAGAATTTTTTGGATCGAAGGGGCAGGCACAGGGTATACGGAATTATCCGGCTGGTGGATGAGAATTTGGACGAATTGGCCTCGGAACTGGTAAAGGATGAGCAAGACCATCTTTCTATATTAGAAAAGATTGGAGAAATTCAAGGGCTATTGTTGGATATATTTACATAAAAGCAGAGGGAAGAAGCAGAGGAGAAGGATGAAAGATTTTTCAAAAGTAGTTGGACATGAGAAGATAATTGAATATTTTAGGAATGCCATTACCATGGATAAGGTAAGTCACGCCTATATTTTAAATGGAGCGGATAAGTCCGGCAAAATGCTGTTGGCAGAGGCGTTTGCTGCTGCTTTGCAGTGTGAAAAACAGGGGACAGACCCTTGTGGCTGCTGTCATTCCTGTAAACAGGCAGCAGGAAGAAATCAGCCGGATATTCTCTTTGTTACGCACGAGAAACCTAATACCATTGGTGTAGATGACATTCGAAAACAGTTAAATGATGATATTGTATTAAAGCCTTACAGTAGCAAATATAAGATTTATATTATAGCAGATGCGGAAAAAATGAGTATACAGGCACAGAATGCATTGCTTAAGACCATTGAAGAGCCGCCGGCTTATGCGGTGATCCTGCTTTTGACGACCAATGCAGATGGATTCTTGTCGACCATACAATCCAGATGTGTCCGTTTGGATTTAAAGGCTGTTTCCGACGATAAAATCCGCAAATATCTCATGGAGGAGAAGCAGGTTCCGGACTATCAGGCAGATATCTGCGTGGCTTTTGCTCAGGGTAACGTAGGAAAAGCAATCCGTCTGGCAGGCTCAGATGATTTTAATGAGATGAAGAATTCCGCTTTGCAATTGGTGAAGCGGCTAAAGACTATTGAATTGTATGAAATGACGCAGGCGATAAAGCAGATTACAGAGTATAAATTGGACATCAGTGATTATTTCGATTTGCTGATGCTTTGGTATCGGGATGTACTGTTATACAAGGCGACTGCAGATGCAAATAAATTAATCTTTCAAGATGAGGTATACACTATTAAGGAGCAGGCAAGTCTTAGCTCTTACGAAGGTATCGAATGGATACTGGAAGCACTGGAGAAGGCAAAGTCCAGACTCCGGGCGAATGTGAATTTTGAACTGGTAATAGAACTTTTACTATTGACAATAAAGGAGAACTAAAATGACAAAAGTGGTTGGTGTACGGTTTCGTAATGCTGGAAAAGTATATTATTTTGATCCGGCAAATTATCAAATCAAAGCCGGAGATCATGTAATTGTGGAAACCGCCCGGGGAGTTGAAATGGGAACCGTTATTATGGATTCCAGGGAAGTGGAAGATGATGCGGTGGTTCAGCCATTAAAGCCCGTGATTCGGATTGCAACAGAGGCGGATTTTAATACAGCAGAAAAGAATCGAAAAAAGGAAAAAGAGGCATTTAAAATCTGTTTGGAGAAGATTGAAAAGCATAAGTTAGAAATGAAGCTGGTAGATGCGGAATATACCTTTGATAACAACAAATTATTATTCTATTTTACCGCAGATGGACGGATTGATTTTCGAGAACTGGTAAAAGATTTGGCATCTGTTTTTAAAACCAGAATTGAGCTTCGCCAGATTGGTGTTCGTGATGAAACGAAGATTGTGGGTGGCATTGGAATTTGCGGCAGACCTCTTTGTTGTCACACCCATTTGTCGGAATTTGTTCCGGTATCCATTAAAATGGCAAAAGAACAGAATTTGTCTTTGAATCCAACAAAAATTTCCGGTGTCTGTGGCAGATTGATGTGCTGTTTGAAGCACGAGGAAGAAACCTATGAGGATTTGAACAGAAGACTTCCTAACGTAGGTGATTTTGTAACCACAGAAGATGGTCTGAAGGGGGAAGTTCAGAGTGTCAATGTCCTCCGGCAGTTGGTAAAAGTGATTGTAGATATCAATGATGAGAAAGAAATTCAGGAATATAGAGTAGACCAGCTCCGCTTCAAGAAAAAGCATAATAAAAATCATAAAATGGATGTCAATGATGAGGAGCTTAAAGCACTTGAGAAGTTGGAAAAACAGGAGAAACAGGAAGGCAATAAGTCCAAACTGGATGATAATTAAAGGTGGCAAATATGGAAACTGATAGAAAGAATGTGCTGAAAGAAAATGAAAGAATTGATAATTTACAGCGCAATGGTTATCAGATTATCCAGAATCCGGAGAAATTCTGTTTCGGAATGGATGCTGTCTTATTGTCTGGATTTGCCAGAGCCAAAGAGGGAAGTAATGTGCTTGATATGGGCACTGGCACAGGAATTATTCCGATTCTGTTAGAAGCCAAAACCAAGGCGGCGCATCTGACGGGTCTGGAAATTCAGGAAGAAAGTGCAGATATGGCACGACGTAGTGTGTTATTAAATGGTTTAGATGAAAAAATTTCGATTGTGACAGGTGATATTAAAGAAGCAGGCAGCCTTTTTCGCGCTGCTTCTTTTGATGTTATTACTTGTAATCCGCCTTATATGATAGGGCAGCATGGCATTACGAATCCTGGGGATGCAAAGGCAATTGCAAGACATGAAATTTTGTGTACTTTAGAGGATGTTATTTCACAGGCAGCCAGATTACTGAAACCCGGGGGTAACTTTTTTCTGGTGCACAGACCATTTCGTCTGGCAGAGATAATGGTGCTGCTACATCAATATAAGCTGGAACCAAAGCGGATGCAGATGGTATATCCGTTTGTAGACAAAGAGCCGAATATGGTCTTAATCGAAGCGAATCGTGGAGGGAAACCACGAATGACCGTAGAAAAGCCTTTGATAATCTATAAAGAGCCGGGAGTTTATATGCCGGAAATATATGATATATATGGCTATTAGGACAGAGAATAGAGGACGAAAACAATGGCAGGGACATTATACTTATGTGCAACTCCAATAGGCAATCTGGGGGATATGACACCTCGCGTTATTGATACCTTAAGGGAAGTGGATGTGATTGCTGCAGAAGATACGAGAAACAGTATCAAATTGCTGAATCATTTTGAAATCAAGACTTCTATGACAAGTTATCATGAATATAATAAAATGGAAAAAGCAGACTACCTTGTAGAACAGATGATGCAGGGAAAAAATATTGCGCTGATTACGGATGCCGGAACGCCGGCAATATCTGACCCAGGAGAAGTACTGGTGCAGAAGTGTCAGAAGGCAGGTATTACTGTTACTTCTTTACCGGGAGCTGCGGCCTGCATTACAGCGCTGACACTGTCCGGTCTGAGCACGAGAAGATTCTGCTTTGAAGGCTTTCTTCCTGCGGATAAAAAGGAAAAGGCGGCGATTTTAAAGGATTTAAAGGAAGAATCAAGAACGATGATTCTGTATGAAGCACCTCACCATCTGGTGAGAACTTTAACAGAATTGTATGAAACTGTGGGTAATCGGAAGATTACATTATGCAGGGAACTGACGAAGAAATTTGAAACCATTCTGCCTACGACATTGGAAGAAGCTCTTGCTCTGTACGAAGAAGAAGAACCTCGTGGAGAATATGTTCTGGTGATAGAAGGGAAAAGTCATCAGGAGAAAAAAGAAGAGGAGCAGAAACAATGGCAGGCATTGTCTATTGAAGAACATATGGCATATTATGAAAAAGAGGGAATGGACCAGAAAAGTGCCATGAAACAGGTTGCAAAGGACAGAGGAGTGTCAAAAAGAGATATTTATCAATATTTATTAAAGAAGTGAATTGACAAAACCATGAAAAACCGTAAAATAAGATTGACAAATAGTATATGAAAGAATATACTTTGAATGTCAAACTAATTTTGAAAATAAAAAGGAGAGATAAGAAAATGTTAGAGAGAGTAAAAGAAATTATTCAGGAACAGTTAAACTTAGATGGTGTTGATATTACAGAGGACTCTTCTTTCAAAGATGATTTGGGAGCAGATTCTTTAGATTTATTTGAATTAGTTATGGCTTTTGAAGAAGAATATGGTATTGAAATTCCTTCAGAAGATTTAGAGCAGATTACAACAGTTGGTGCTGTTATTGAGTATATGAAGAGCAAAGGTGTAGAGGCTTAATTTGCGTAACAAACCGTAATGGAAAGTTGTTCGCAAGGGAATGGGTTAAAATATATGAAAACAAAAATTACAGAACTTCTGGGTATTGAGTATCCAATTATTCAGGGTGGTATGGCATGGGTTGCGGAATATCATCTTGCAGCCGCTGTTTCAGAGGCAGGAGGTCTTGGCATCATTGGTGCAGGTGGTGCACCGGCATCTTTTGTCAGAGAACAGATTCAGAAGGTAAAGGAAATTACTGACAAACCTTTTGGTGTAAATGTTATGCTGATGAACCCGGAAGCAGATCAGATCGCGCAGGTAGTTGTTGAAGAAGGTGTTAAGGTTGTTACAACCGGTGCCGGCAATCCTGGCAAATATATGGCAATGTGGAAAGAAGCAGGAATTAAAGTTATCCCGGTTGTTGCCAGCGTTGGACTTGCAAGAATGATGGAACGTGCAGGTGCGGATGCTGTTGTAGCTGAGGGTACAGAGTCTGGTGGACATATCGGAGCTGCGACCACAATGACACTCGTTCCGCAGGTGGTTGATGCAGTGAATATCCCAGTGATTGCGGCTGGTGGTATTGCAGATGGAAGAGGCTTTGCAGCGGCGATGATGCTGGGTGCAGAAGCGGTACAGATGGGAACCAGATTTGTTGTTGCCAAAGAATCCATCGTACATGAGAATTATAAGAAGAAAATTATTGCGGCAAAGGATATCGATTCCGAAGTAACCGGAATGACACATGGACATCCGGTACGTCAGATTCGCAATAATATGACAAGGGAATATCTGAAGTTAGAAAAAGCAGGTGCACCATTTGAAGAACTGGAGCATCTCACACTTGGAGCACTGCGCAAAGCAGTGGTGGATGGTGACGTAATAAACGGAACCTTGATGGCAGGACAGATTGCAGGTCTTGTGAAGCAGGAACAGACTTGTGCAGAAATGATTCAGGAAATCATGGAACAGGCTGGAAAGTTATTGAAATAATTAAATGATAGGGAGTTCTATAAGAACTCCCCAACTTATCACTAAATACTTTGAATGTCAAAATATTAGAAAATAGAAAGAAATTTGACAGAGAACAAGGTGATAATCAAGGGTAACACAAAGAAAAGGAAGGTTATGGAAATGGGAAAGATAGCTTTTATGTTTCCGGGACAGGGAGCACAGTATGTTGGAATGGGAAAAGATTTTTATGAACAGATTCCGGTTTGCAGAGAGATGTTTGCATTGGCAGGAAAAGCAAGCGGACTGGATATGGAAAAGCTCTGTTTTGAAGAAAATGAACAGATAAATATTACCGAATACACGCAGATTGCTATGCTGGCAGCAGAAGTAGCAATGTTGAAAGCAATAGAAGAGAAAGGCATTAGACCAGATGTTACAGCCGGCTTAAGTCTGGGAGAATATGGTGCACTGGCAGCAAGCGGTGTCATGACTCCGGAAGAAGTTTTTAAAGTAGTCAGAAAAAGAGGCATCTATATGCAGGAGGCAGTACCGGAAGGTGGTGCCATGGTGGCAGTGCTTGGACTGGATACAGCGGTTATTGAAAAAGTATGTGAAGAAACAGAAGGAATGGTAACCATTGCGAACTATAACTGCCCGGGTCAGATTGTGATTACTGGAGAAGAAAGTGCAGTGCAGGCGGCTGTTTCCAAATTAACAGAGGCAGGTGCCAGAAGATGCGTAGCACTGAAAGTAAGCGGACCTTTTCATTCTCCATTATTGGCAGGAGCAGGTGAGAAGCTGGCAGAAGAACTGAATCGTGTGTCAATCAGGGAGATACAGATTCCTTATATTGCCAATGTAACCGCCGATTATGTTACGAAGAAAGAGGATGTGAAACCTTTGTTGGAAAAGCAGGTTTCTTCTTCTGTGAAATGGCAGCAGACCATTGAGAAAATGATTGCGGATGGTGTAGATACTTTTATAGAAATCGGACCGGGTAGAACTTTATCAGGCTTTATGAGAAAAATCAATAAAGATGTAACCGTTCTGAATGTGGAAAAGGTAGAAGATTTAGATAAATTAAGTGTATTAGGTATGTAAAAGAAGGATAAAGAACCTTTTCTTAGCAGGATTCGGGTTGTCTGAAGAAAATAGGGAGGAAGAAGAATGTTAACAGGAAAAGTAGCACTGGTAACTGGGGCAGGAAGAGGCATTGGCCGCCAGATTGCGATTACTTTAGCAAATTATGGTGCAGATGTTATAGTAAATTATAATGGTTCTAAGGAGAGAGCAGAAGAAGTTGTACGCGAAATAGAAGAAATGGGGAGAAAAGCTGTCGCAGTGCAGTGTTCCGTAGCAGATTTTGATGCTTGCGGAGAAATGATAAATGGGATGTTAGAGGTTTTTGGGCATATTGATATTCTGGTAAATAATGCTGGTATTACGAAAGATAATCTTGTTATTAAAATGACAGAAGCAGATTTTGATGCGGTTATCAATACCAATCTGAAAGGAACTTTTAATACCATCAAACATATGTATCGTCCTTTCTTAAAGCAAAAAGCAGGAAGAATCATCAATCTGTCTTCGGTGTCGGGGGTTCTTGGAAATGCAGGTCAGGCAAATTATGCGGCATCAAAAGCAGGAGTGATTGGTCTGACAAAATCTATGGCAAGAGAACTGGCAAGCAGAAATATTACAGTCAATGCAGTGGCACCGGGATTCATTGATACGGATATGACACAGGCTATGACCGATACTGCCAAAGAAGCTACTTTATCCCAGATTCCGTTGAAGAGAATTGGAACGCCGGAGGATATTGCGGAAACCGTTGCTTTTCTGGCGAGTGAGAAAGCAGCATATATTACCGGACAGGTGATTTCCGTAGATGGCGGTATGGCTATCTGATATTAGAATGATTTATCAGGTACTAGGGAAACAGAATATTTGCAGAGAGAAAGGAAAGGGCAAATGAGCAGAAGAGTTGTTGTAACAGGTATGGGCGCGATTACCCCTATTGGATTAAGTGTAGAAGAATTTTGGAATAGTGTGAAAGAAGGCAGAACTGGTTTTGATGAAATTACAAAATTTGATGCTTCTGAATATAAGTGCAAACTGGCAGCAGAGGTAAAAGGTTTTGAAGGCAAAAATTATATGGATTTCAAAGCAGCTAAAAGAATGGAACTTTTCTGCCAGTATGCGGTAGCAGCAACAAAAGAGGCAATGCAGGATGCAGGACTTGATATGGAGAAAGAAGATGCTTTCCGGGTAGGCGTATCGGTTGGTTCAGGAATTGGTTCTTTGCAGGCAATGGAACGGGCACATACAAAATTGTTGGAAAAAGGACCTTCCAGAGTAGAGCCTTTATTGGTGCCGCTTATGATTTGCAATATGGCAGCAGGGAATGTTTCCATTCAGTTTGGTCTGAAGGGAAAAAATATCAATGTGGTAACTGCCTGTGCAACTGGTACAAATTCTATTGGTGAAGCCTATCGGACTATCCAGTATGGGGATGCAGAAGTGATGATTGCAGGTGGTACAGAAAGCAGTATAACACCTATTGGTATTGCAGGATTTACCGCTTTAACTGCATTGACTACCTCAGATGACAAGACCAGATGCTCCATTCCTTTTGATAAAGAAAGAAGTGGATTTGTTATGGGAGAAGGTTCTGCCATTGTTGTGTTGGAAGAATTAGAGCATGCGAAAGCAAGAGGAGCGAAGATTTACGCAGAAGTGGTTGGTTATGGATGTTCTGCAGATGCTTATCATATTACTTCCCCGGCAGAAGACGGTTCTGGTGCAGCGAAGGCAATGGAGTATGCAGTAGCAGATGCTGGAATTCAACCGGAAGAAGTGACTTATATCAATGCACATGGTACCAGTACCCATCATAATGATTTATTTGAAACCAGAGCCATTAAGCTAGCCTTTGGAGAACATGCCAAAGAGATGAAAATCAATTCCACAAAATCTATGGTGGGTCATCTTCTTGGGGCAGCAGGTGCGATTGAATTTGTAACCTGTGTGAAGGAATTGCAGGAAGGTTATATTCATCAGACCGTAGGTTATAAAGTACCGGATGAAGAATGTGATTTAGATTATTGTAAAGAGCCAGTGACAGGCAGCTTTACTTACGCCTTATCCAACTCTTTGGGATTTGGCGGTCACAATGCAAGTATTCTTGTGAAAAAATATGAGGCATAGAAAAAAGGAGAATTATCATGTCAGTTTTAACAGCAAAACAGATTATGGAAATCATACCACACAGACAGCCTTTTATGCTGATTGACACCGTAGAAGAATTAGAGCCGGGGGTAAAGGCAGTAGCCAGAAAATGTGTTTCATATAATGAACCTTATTTTGCAGGACATTTTCCAGAAGAACCGGTTATGCCAGGGGTTCTGATTGTAGAAGCACTTGCCCAGACAGGTGCTGTGGCAATTTTAAGCCAGCCGGAATTTCAAGGGAAAACAGCTTATTTTGCAGCAATCAATTCAGCGAAATTCAAAGGAAAAGTTACACCGGGAGATGTTCTTACATTAGAAACGGAAATTATCAAAGTTAAGGGTCCCATTGGAGTAGGAGCAGCCAAAGCCTATGTTGACGGAAAGCTGGTAGTTCAGGCAGAGCTTACATTTGCAATTGGAAATGCAGAATAAACAGAAGGTAGTCCTTATGCAGATTTCTGCATGGACTTTGGTATGCAGAGATAGGAATGGAGGAGCAGATTATGGAGATTAAGCCACTTGTTATAGGAGATTTAATTGCAAAAGTTCCTGTTATTCAAGGAGGAATGGGGGTTGGCATCAGCCTGTCGAAATTAGCAGGCGCGGTGGCAGCAGAGGGTGGTATCGGTATTATTTCGACCGCACAGATTGGATATCGAGAGCCGGATTTTGACCGGAATCCCATTGCCTGCAATTTAAGAGCCATTCAGAAAGAAATTGAGAAGGCGCGTGAGATTGCCAAAGGTGGAATTATCGGGGTCAATATCATGGTAGCCACGCAGAAATACGAAGAGTATGTGAAAGCAGCGGTAGCGGCAGGCGCAGATTTGATTATCTCAGGAGCAGGACTGCCGATGAATCTTCCGGCACTGGTGGAAAACACAAAGACCAGAATTGCGCCTATTGTTTCCAGTGTGAAATCGGTCCAGGTCATTATGAAATACTGGTTGAAAAAATATAACCGGACACCGGATGCTGTAGTGATTGAAGGACCACTGGCAGGAGGACATCTGGGATTTTCCAATGAGCAGTTAGAGGATATCGAGAACCTTCATTATGAAGAAGAAGTAAAAAAGATTATTCAGACAGTGAAAGAGAACGGGCAGGCGCAGCAGAAGGAAATACCAGTTATTATGGCTGGCGGCATTTATACTAGAGAGGACATGGAATATTATCTGGAAATGGGTGCTGCAGGAGTACAGATGGCAACTCGTTTCGTAACCACCTACGAGTGTGATGCAGCGGAAGCATATAAACAAGCCTATATTGATGCTGCCAAAGAAGATATTGTCATTGTGAAAAGTCCGGTAGGTATGCCGGGGAGAGCAATTTTGAATCCTTTTATGAAGAGAGCAAAGGAAGGCAGGATTCCCCATGGAACATGTCATACCTGTATCAGTACCTGTAAACCTGCTGAAACTCCGTATTGTATTACGGATGCACTGATAAATGCAGCAGTTGGAAAAGTAGAAGATGCCCTTTTATTTTGTGGGGCAAATGCTTATCGTGCGACGAAATTAGAACACGTGAAAGATATTATGAAGGAATTCAGATAAAAAAGCTGTGCAGATCATGCGTACAGAAATGAGGATAAAATGAGAACAAGAATTATAGGAACCGGAAGTTGTTTGCCGGAAACCATTGTAACAAATGATGATTTAGCAAAAATCATGGATACTTCGGACGAATGGATAAGCAGCCGTACCGGAATACGAGAAAGACGACTGGTGAAAGAAGAAACAACTGCCAGTTTGTCTATTGAAGCATCCAGACGAGCTTTGGATAATGCAGGAATTTCAGCAAAAGAAATTGATTTAATCATTGTGGGAACATTGACAGGGGACTATGTGACACCTTCTACTGCCTGTGAGGTACAGGCAGCGTTGGGAGCAGACAGAGCAGTTGCTTTTGATATCAATGCGGCATGTTCCGGGTTCCTGTTTGCGCTTCATACAGCAGATGCTTATTTCAAGGCAGGAATCTACAAAACAGCATTGGTTCTTGGTGCAGAAACATTATCCAAAATTATGGACTGGAATGATAGAAGTACTTGTGTACTATTTGGTGATGGTGCAGGAGCCGCAGTACTGCGGGCAGAAGAAACTGGTCTGCTTGCTTATGAACAGGGGTCTGATGGCAGTAAGGGTATGGTTTTAGCCTGCAGAAACCGCCGGAACAACAATCCCTTAGTCCAGAATGCAACAGATTTACAGTATACTTCAATGGATGGACAGGAGGTTTATAAATTTGCAGTTACTACCGTACCGGCATCCATCAAAAAGGTTTTAGAAGAAGCAGGACTTGGGATAGAGGATATTGATTATTTCGCGCTGCATCAGGCAAATATCAGAATCATTCAGTCGGTTGCAAAACGTTTGAAAGTATCAGAGGATAAATTTCCAATTAGTTTAGACCACTGTGGAAATATTTCAGCGGCAAGTGTCCCGATTCTGTTGGATGAAATCAACCGGAAGGGGATGCTGAAAGCAGGCATGAAAATTGTGTTGTCAGGATTTGGAGCTGGTTTAACCTGGGGGTCTGCAGTCCTGGAATGGTAGTTCGTTTTATTCTGATAAATCCAAAATCTCCGTCATTCGATAACAGAACGACGGAGATTTTCTATGTGTAAATTCCCCTTTTACCAAATTTTCGGCTATTTTCAGAACATTGCTTTTGCTTGTTCAAAAAATAGCTTTTTTTGATGTTTTCTAGGTTAATGGATTCAGCAAAAGATGTAAATAAGCATAAGCAAAATAACTTTTGTTTTTAACAAAATCACTGAGCGCATTTGGAAGGATAAGGAGATTTGTAAGAATAATTTGTGATGGAAAAGACATTTCTGACATACATTTATTAAAAAAAGAAGAAAAGAAATATGTTAAATTACATCTGGGCTTTTATGATTATGATTGGAATTATTTACGGTGCACTTACGGGGAATATGGAGGAAGTGTCCAATGCTGCATTGGATTCTGCAGGCGAAGCAGTATCCTTATGCATTACTATGATAGGAGTCATGTCATTGTGGGTAGGATTGATGGAAATTGCACAGAAGGCAGGACTGATTGCAAAAATGACAAAGGGCATTTCTCCCTTTATTTCCTTTATGTTTCCCAATATTCCCAAGAATCATCCGGCAAGAGAATATATATCCACCAATCTGATAGCCAATATTTTGGGACTTGGCTGGGCATGTACACCAGCCGGCTTAAAGGCAATGGAAGAACTTTCCAGCCTGGAGAAAGAAAGGGGGAATCCTTGTGGGGAACATAGGGCATCGAAAGAGATGTGTGATTTTCTGATTCTGAATATTTCTTCCTTACAGTTAATACCGGTCAATATGATTGCATACAGGCAGCAATATGGCAGTGTGAATCCAACCGGAATCATTGCACCTGCAATAGCAGCAACGTTTATCAGTACTTTTGTGGCAGTTGTGTTTTGCAAATGTCAGAAACGATAATTGGCAAATAACTTGCATCATAGCGAGGTGAGTTGCATTGACAAGCAGAGAGAAAACATGAAACAATGATAGAAAATAAGCAGAAATTTGATGATTTGACATAACGTAAGCCGAAAGAAATCAAAAGAAAGCAGATGTTTCTGCAAGTGTAAACGGAAAGGCAGCCTGTATCCATTGTAATTCAGTTATTGTAATTTTGAGAAAAAGATGTTGACGTATGACGAATAAGAGTATATAATAAAACATATGTTACATAACAAAGCTACAAAAAGAGGGTTATATTGGATGCCGCCAAAAGCAAAATATACAAGGGAAGAAATTATTGAAAAAGCCTTTGAAATGACAAGAAAGAATGGTATTGATTCTGTTGTTGCAAGGGAATTGGGCAAGGAACTGGGAACATCATCTTCTCCCATTTTTACAGCATTTAAAAACATGGAAGAATTATATGCAGAAGTACGTAAGGCTGCGCTGAAGGAATTTGAGAAATATGTCAGTGATGCGCTCAATTACACGCCTGCTTTTAAATATGTAGGGATGAAAATGGTTGAATTTGCCATGAACGAGCCAAAGTTATTTCAACTTGTGTACATGAAAGAACGCACTGGAGCACAGACTTTTGCTACCTTGGTAGAGGAGTGCGGAGATACCGTAAGTGTATGCATTGATGTGGTACAAAGAGATTATGGATTAAGCAGAGAAGAATCAGAATTATTGTTTCGACAGGCATGGATTCATACCTTTGGGATTTGTGTTCTGGTTGCCGGTAGGATATGTCAGCTTTCGCAGAAAGAAATATCAGAAATGCTGAGTTTGGAAGTAGAAGGTGCTATGATGGTAATAAAGAAAGGTGTCTTTCAAGATAATCCTATCAATAAGGTAAGCAAATAGACTAAAAGGTGAGGTGACAATTCTATGGAAACGAAAATGGAATGGATTAAATGTCCGGTATGTGGAAATAAAACGAGAAATAAAATACGGGCAGATACCGTACTTAGGAAGTTCCCTCTTTTTTGTCCGAAATGTAAGAAGGAAACCTTAATTGATACCGAAAGTTTTTTAGTAAAAATAATACAAGAGCCAGACGCTAAGACGCAGAGCCGATGAACATGAAGGAAAAATACAATGTTTATCGACTCTATTTTTTTTGAACGAAAGGAGAAAAAAATATGAGCCTACTGAAACAAAATGAGAAGGAAGCAAATTTACTGGTAGCCAAGGTAATGAGGAGTACCCTAATCATATTCACGCTGGTATATCTGCTGAATGTTCTTGGAATTTTTATTATTGACAGCGTGATTATGACAATTGCCTATGTTGGTGGTGGCTGTCTGTTATTGCTGCCGACTCTGCTAATAAACATTCTTAAGTTAGAGGGCGGTTTTATTAAATATGTGAATGTTATCTGTGCCTCCATATTTATTACATTGTTAAGCATCACGCTTACCTATCACGTGGTTGTCATTTATGTATATTCGATTGCCATTGCCAGCCTATATTTTTCGAAAAAGCTGAATATTGTGGCAACCGGACTGACTGTTATTGGTGTTTCCATTGGACAGGTTGCTGCGTTTTATCTGGATACGATACAGGATGATAATTTTGTGGAATTTAGTCATATGATTGTTTTTGGTGTCATTCCGCGTGCATTGGTGCTGATTGCAGTGGCAGCTATCTTTACCATGCTTTGCAGCAGGACAGCTTCCATGCTTTCTAATCTGTTGGGAGCAGAGAAACAGAAGGAAATGTTTGACCAGATGAAGCAGATGAAAGAAAATGCAGCACAGACTTCAGAAGTGATGTTTGGTATGGTATCTGAACTTTCCAATATCACAGAAGTTTCGCTTCAGACCAACCAGAGCATAGCGGCAGAAACAGAGCAGCTTCTGTTGCGAACAACGGATAACGCATCGGCTGTGGAGAATGCGGATTGTAAGATACAGGACATTACCGAGCAGTTGGCAGGACTGAGCGATATGAATCACAGAACTGCCAGTCTGACAGATCAGATTGGAGAAAATACAAAAGAAAATCAACAGAGAATGGATGATGTTACTGCCAGTATGGAACAGATAAATAGCAGTACCAATGAGTGTAAGCAGATTATCAGCAATCTGGGCGAAGAATCGAAGCAGATTATCGGTATTGTAGGAACCATTACGAATATTTCCAGCCAGACCAACATTTTGGCATTAAACGCTACCATTGAGGCAGCCAGAGCCGGGGAACATGGAAAAGGTTTTGCAGTAGTTGCAGAGGAAATCCAGAAGCTGTCAGAACAGACCAAGACAGCAGTGGAAGGCATTGGACATATTGTGCATGAAGTAGTAAGAGATACCGAAATGGCAGTTCAGGCAATGGAACAGAATGCCCATTATACGCAAAAAGGTATGGAGAGTATCCGGAAAGCAAATGAGTCAGCCTCAATCATTACTTCTTCGAATGAGGAATTGGTGGAGCAGATTCATGAAATCGATAAGGCTGCAGAGATTATTCGGGAGAAAAGCGGTGAAGTAGCTGAGAACATGAAACAGATTAGTAATAATACACAGCAGAACTGCGATGCAGTGAGCCAGGTATCTTCAGCAACACAGGAGAATGATGCGGGTACAGAGAGTCTTGCAGGTATTGTAGAGCAGATTAAAGAATTATCAGAACAACTCAAGCAAGTTGTACAGGAGTAAAGAAAAATGGAATGAAAAAGGGTATCCGGGGGGATTGGCAGAAGCAGAAATTCCTCTTTGTGCCAGAATTATGGCAATTACAGATGTATTCGATGCCGTGTCCCAGAATCGGTGTTATAGAAAAGCAATGCCTCTTCAACAGTACTTTGACATCATTTTGGATGGAAGCGGGCGGGATTTTGACCCATTGCTCGCAGAAATATTTCTAGAGATAAAAGATAGGTAATTGCGAAACAAGTTTGCAATCTTGATTCCAAACAAGGAAGAAA
>CAYVUF010000017.1:0-18169 GCA_964454605.1 uncultured Bacteroides sp. | reverse complement strand
GGATTACGTAGAAGGTATGTGGTTAATGCTGCAGCAGGATAAAGCAGATGATTTCGTGCTTGCTACCAATGAAACACATACCGTAAGAGAATTTGTAGAAGCAGCATTTGCGGAGCTGGGCATCAATATTCGTTGGGAAGGAACAGGTGTCAACGAAAAAGGTTATGATGCAGAAACTGGAAAATTACTGGTAGATGTGAATCCAGAATTTTATCGTCCGGCAGAAGTAGAATTTCTCTGGGGTAACTGTGAGAAGGCAGAGAAGACACTGGGATGGAAGAGAAGAGTTGATTTCAAAGGTCTTGTTTCCATGATGATGGATGAAGATTTAAAGACAATCGCAGGTATGAACTCTGCAGAATATAAGAAACAGAGAAAAGCAGACAAAAAAGCATAAGATAAGGGGAACAATATGCTGTCTGTTATATTGATATGGTTTTATATGGCAGTAACCACATTTTTGCTGGGTTATGGAATTTTAACGGTTATTTCCCACTTTTGTACTTATCAAGTACGAAGGTGGGATAGTTATTTCATGTGCGGACTTGCAGCAGCGACAGTATATGCGCAGTTTTACAGCCTTTTTGGGGGCGTAGGGTTCGGAGCGAACCTGGGATTGCTGGGAGTCTGTATTAGTATTGCTTTTTTGTGCAGAAAGCAGTTAGGAAAAGATTGGCAGAATCTTTGTCAGGGACACATCTTTTGTGGAAAGGGCATAGGGATTGCAATATTGATTCTGTTGTATGCTTATGGAACTTCCAGAGGATTGATTCATTATGACACAAGTCTGTATCATGCACAAAGCATTCGTTGGATAGAAGAGTATGGTATTGTCAAAGGACTTGGAAATCTGCATTGTCGTCTTGCGTATAATAGTTCCTCTTTTGCATTATCGGCATTGTATAGTATGTCCTTTCTGGGAGGACAGTCATATCACTGTGCAGCAGGATTTCTGGCATTGCTTTTAGCAGGAAAGTGTCTGAAAATAGGAGAAATATTAGGAAGAAAGAAATTACAGACATCTGATTTTGCACGAGTGATGTGCATATACTATCTTTTAATTATTTTTGATGAAATGGTTTCTCCGGCATCGGATTACTTTATGGTGTTAACTGCTTTTTATATTGTAATTGAATGGCTGGATTTACTGGAAGATGGGGAAGATTCCATTTTTCCCTATGCCATGCTGTGTGTCATGGGGATATATCTTCTGACCATTAAGTTGTCTGCCGCGCTTCTTGTCCTGCTTGTAGTAAAGCCGGCATGGAGATTGGTACGGGAGAAAAGGGGAAAAGAAATTTTTCTTTATCTGGGACTTGGAATTTTGATTGCATTGCCTTTTCTGATACGGAATGTTATTTTGTCCGGGTGGCTGGTTTACCCATTCACCTTTCTGGATGTTTTTCATGTGGATTGGAAAATTCCAGAAGGAATTGCAGCCTATGATGCCAAAGAGATACAGGTATGGGGCAGAGGTTACAGTGATGTAACAAGGTTTGATATTCCGCTTATGGAGTGGCTGCCGGATTGGTTTGCCAGCCTTGGAGGCATGGACAAGATATTTGTTCTGGCAGGGGTGATTTCGGTTCTGCTTGCGGTGGTACGAGTTGTATGGTGTTTGATACGGAGAAAAGAGTGGTCGGATAAGCTGTTGGTAGAAGCAGTTGTATCTTTGTGCTTTTTATTCTGGTTAGGGACTTCACCGCTTATCCGGTATGGATGTGTATACGTTTATCTGGCATCGGCAGTGGTGCTGGGTGATGTGCTGACCGAATTTCTTCATCGGGAAAATACTGATGGCGTGCAGAAGATTTGTGTGGCAGTGATGGGACTTTTTCTGTTGTACAAGGCAGCGGCGTTTGGCAAGGAACTAGTTGTTTTTTATGTGAATGATTACTGGTTCTGTCAGAAAGACTATGAAAATTATGAAACAGAAAGTTATGAAATCGAGGGAATCACTTTTTATACACCGGTAAGTGGCGATCAGACAGGATATGAAAGTTTTCCATCCTCACCTACCAAGGCAAAGATTGGACTTCGGGGCGAAGGCATAGAAGATGGTTTTTATTATGCAGAATAGAGAAAGGGAAGGAAAAAATAATGAATAAGACAGATAAGATTTATGTAGCAGGACACAGAGGACTGGTAGGCAGTGCGATTGTCAGAAATCTGAAAGCAAAAGGATACGAGAATGTTATCGGAAGAACTCACAAAGAACTGGATTTGACAAATCAGGCAGACGTGAGAGAATTTTTCGAAACAGAGAAACCGGATGTGGTTGTTCTGGCAGCAGCAAAAGTAGGCGGTATTAATGCAAACAATACGACACCGGCTGAGTTTGCCTATGAAAATATGCAGATTCAGTGCAATGTAATCAAATGTTGTCATGATTATAAAGTAAAGAAATTATTGTTCCTGGGCAGTACTTGTATTTATCCGAAAATGGCTCCACAGCCAATTCCAGAAGATGCTCTTCTGACAGGTCCTTTGGAAGTGACGAATGAAGCATATGCAATTGCCAAAATTGCAGGATTGGAGATGTGTAAGTTCTATAAACGTCAGTATGGTGATGACTTTATTAGTTGTATGCCTACCAACCTTTATGGACCTTATGACAATTATGATTTGCAGGGTTCCCATGTAATGCCGGCTATGATTCGTAAATTCCATGAGGCAAAAGTAAACCAGGCACCAACCGTAGAATTGTGGGGAACAGGTACACCATTAAGAGAATTCTTATATGTAGATGATATGGCAGATGCCTGTGTCTTTTTATTGGAAAATTACAGTGGAGAACAGCATGTCAATATCGGAACGGGTAAGGAAGTAACGATTAAAGAGTTGGCAGAGCAGGTTAAGAAAACCGTTGGATATGAAGGAGAAATTGTCTGGAATTCAGAAATGCCGGACGGAACACCTCGTAAGTTAACAGATGTGACGAAATTGCATGGACTTGGCTGGATGCACAAGGTGGATTTAGAAGAGGGTGTACAGCTTGCTTATGATTGGTTTAGAGAAAATGTAGAAGATGCAAGAATGTAAAGAACGAAATGAAACGGAAATGAGGATAGGTATGAAAACATATGGAGTAATTCTGGCCGGTGGTGGAGGGACACGTTTCTGGCCGCTTAGCAGAAAAGAAGTGCCGAAGCAGCTTTTAAATTTGACCGGAAAAGACCTTATGGTGAATGAAACAATTGACCGTCTGGAAGGCAATGTAGAAAAAGATGATATTTTCATCGTAACGAACGTAGCACAGGCAGACCTGATGTTAGAGGCAACAGCCGGAAGAGTACAGGAAAATCACGTGTTGTCAGAACCAGCGGCAAGAAATACAGCGGCTTGTATTGGTTATGCAGCAATGGAAATTCTGCAGAAATATGGGGATGGCGTTATGTGTATTCTGCCATCTGACCATTACATCAAAAAGAATGATGTTTACAAAAAGGTCATCGCGGAAGCAATACAGGTAGCGAAAGATACGGATGCGCTTGTTACCGTTGGGATTCAGCCGACTTTCCCATCAACTGGATATGGATATATCTGTCATGATGATAAAAAAGTAAATGACAGCTATTATACGGTTAAGCATTTCGTGGAAAAACCGGATTTACAGACTGCAAAAGCCTATCTGCTGTCTGGAAAATATTTATGGAACAGCGGTATGTTTATCTGGAAGGCTTCTACGATTATGCGTTATTTTGAGGAATTGCTTCCAGACATTTATAAATGTCTGCAAAAAATTGGTGCAGCCATGAATACGGAGCAGGAACGAGAAGTGATTGAGGAAGTCTATCCGGTTATTCCAAAGATTTCCATTGATTATGGTATTATGGAACATGCCAAAAAGGTTCTGGTACTGGAAGGTGATTTTGGCTGGAGTGATGTGGGAAGCTGGGATGCGTTAGAGGCATTGTATGACAAAGATGAACATGGAAACATAACTTATGGGGAACAGGTTCACATTGATAGTCATGATTGTATCATATATGCGAAGAGCAAGCTGGTTACCACCATTGGTCTTGACAACGTGATTGTAGTGGAAACAGAAGATGCGGTGCTTGTATGTGACAAGAATCGTGCGCAGGAAGTGAAGAAAATTGTAGAGGTACTGCAGGACAGCAATAAACCCCAGTATCTGTAATTTTTCCAGAGGTATCGACAAGAGGTATTTTGTGCGATACCTTACAGTTTACAGAATTTGTCACTTTATGCTATGATTTTCCCAAAGTAAAGTAGTGATTTACAAAAGGGGAATGAAACAATGAATATTAGTGTGATTGTAAGACCGGAAGTGGAGCAGAGCATTTCCAGACTTATGCTGGAACTTGGTATTCCAGCGCATCTGAAAGGTTACCAATATCTGCGGACAGGAATTGCCATGTGTATCGTGGATATGGAAAGGGTTGGAAGTGTAACGAAACTGTTGTATCCGGATTTGGCAAGACAGTATATGACAACAGACCAGAAAATTGAGAGAGCAATTCGGAATGCCATAGAGGTTTCCTGGGAACGAGGAAATAGCAACCTGTTTGTCAAGTTGTTCGGTTACAGAAATAACATGGAACATAACAGACCGACAAACAGTGAATACATAGCAGTGATTGCAGATTTTGTAAGACTGGAGCAGGGATTTGTCTGAATCAGAAAGCAGAAAATATCGAAAGGAAGGGGCAATATAGCACCCTTCCTTTTTTTGTCTGTTTATGATAGAATAAAAGTTAATTATGATGGCATAAGTGTGTAAACAAACAGATAGAACGGAGAGAAAAAAGTGAAGCTGTTAAGTATCATTGTACCTTGCTATAACGAGGAAGAGAATATAGCAGATTTTTATCATGAAGTATTAAAAAATAAAAGTTTTTTTCAAGAAAAAGAACTGGATTTGGAATTTTTATATATTGATGATGGTTCGAAAGATGGAACTGTGGCAGAAGTAAAAAAGCTGCGGGAAGAGGACGAAAGGGTGCATCTGGTGTCCTTTTCCAGAAATTTCGGGAAGGAAGCTGCTATTTATGCTGGACTTCAGAAGGCAAAGGGAGATTTTGTGGTAATGATGGATGCAGATTTGCAGGATCCACCAGCACTTTTACCGGAAATGTATTCTTATATCGAGCAGGGATATGATTCCGTAGCAACCAGAAGAGTTACCAGAAAAGGAGAACCTGTTATCCGTTCCTTTTTTGCAAGGATGTTTTATCGTCTGATGAATAAAATTTCCAAGACGGAGATTGTTGACGGAGCAAGAGATTACCGTCTGATGACAAGACAGGTGGTGGATTCTATACTGGCTATGACAGAATACAATCGTTTTACGAAAGGGATTTTCGGCTGGGTTGGCTTCGAAACCAAATGGATTGAATTTGAAAATGTAGAACGGAATAAGGGAGAAACCAAATGGTCTTTCTGGAAATTGTTCCTGTATTCTATTGATGGTATTACCGCATTTTCCACCGCACCCCTTGCTGTGGCTTCTATTATGGGTGTGTTGTTCTGCTTTGTAGCATTTTTGATTATTGTTGTGACAATTGTAAGAAAGCTGATGTTTGGTGACCCTACCTCAGGATGGCCTTCTCTGGTATGTATTATTTCTCTGATTAGCGGTGTGCAGTTGTTTTGTCTGGGCATTGTGGGGCAATACTTATCAAAGACCTATATGGAAGTAAAAAGAAGACCAATTTATCTGGTAAAAGAGGATATCTGATGAAAGAGATGGTCAGTATTATTGTACCGGTCTATCGTGCAGAACCCTATATAGCGGAAACGATAGCCATGGTAAAACAACAGACATATACAAACTGGGAACTGATTCTGGTAGATGATTGTTCACCGGATGGCAGCGTGCAAATCATAGAGCGAGAAATGGCACGTATTGCGGGGACTCCCTTGCAGGAAGGAAAGACAGATGCAGAGGGGAAAATTCGGCTGCTTCGCAAACCACAAAATGAAGGTGCGGCAAAAGCCAGAAATACCGGAATTGATGCAGCACGAGGCAGATATATAGCATTTCTGGATGCAGATGATATCTGGATGCCGGACAAGTTGGAAAAAGAACTGCGTTTCATGAAACAGAAGCAGGCAGCGTTTGCTTTCACTGCTTATGAGTTTGGAGATGAGCAGGCACATGGAACAGGGAAGGTTGTGGAAGTTCCAGAGAGGCTGACTTATCGCAGGGCACTTTCCCGAACCATTATTTTTACGACAACGGTTATGTTTGATACGGATAAGATTCGTAAAGAACTGATTCATATGCCGGTGGTAGAAAGTGAAGATACAGCAACCTGGTGGAAAGTTCTGCGGAATGGTTATACAGCCTATGGTCTGAATGAAGTCCTTGCGGTCTATCGAAGACCGGAACAAAGTCTTTCGTCGAACAAACTGGTTGCGATAAAAAGAATATGGAATTTATATCGTAAGGAAGAGAAGCTGTCATTTCCAGCCAGTGTATTTTTCTTTTTGGGCTGGGCAGTGCGAGCTACCTTGCGACGGATATAGAGCAGGCAGAGAATGTCTGGCTAAATGAAATACTCACAAATGAGGTGACAAACAGAGTGAAACAGATAGAATCCATAAAACGACTTATCATATTACAGCTTTCCTTTTTAGGATTGATTTTTCAGACAGCAGTGTATGCTTTTTACTGGATGGAAGCATATTACCCATTTCTGCATACACATCGTCGTCTGACGTTCTTCTTCAAAGGACATATTTTGATGTTTTTGATTTATTTTGTCCTGTTATTTTTCTTTGCTAGTACCTATGGAGGATTGAAAATAGGATATATGAAATGGACCGATGTGTTCTTTTCGCAGATATTTTCACTGCTTGCAGTTAATGTCCTGTCGTATTTTCAGATTTCATTGATGGCGAACTGGTTGGTGGATGCAACACCGATTTTGAAGACCACGTTTATCCAGCTTGTTTTATCTGCTGTCTGGGTGTATGTATGTGATTTGTTTTATCATAAAGTATTTCCACCGCGGGAGATTCTGATTATTCATGGAGAGCGCCCGATTGATGATATTGTTAGTAAGTTTGATTCTCGTAAAGACAAATACAAAATAGCAAAATGTATGAAAATTTCAGAGGGAATTGAACGAATTGAGAAGGAAATTGTAGAGCGTTATGATGCGATTGTTTTATGGGATATTTCTGTGGCAGACAGAAATACGCTTCTGAAATTTTGTTATAGTAAATCGATTCGTGTTTACATGATGCCGAAGATTTCTGATGTTCTGGTTAAAGGTGCAGACCAGTTACATCTGTTTGATACACCGATTCTTTTGACAAGGGAATATGCCTTGAAAATTGAGCAGCGGATAGCCAAAAGACTGATTGATTTATTCTGTGCAATCATTTTGTTGATTATAGCATCTCCATTTATGCTGATTACAGCAATTGTGATTAAATTGTATGACGGTGGTCCGGTATTTTACAAACAGATTCGCTGCACCAGAGATGCGCAGGAATTTTATATTTTAAAATTCCGCAGTATGCGTGTGGATGCAGAGAAGGATGGCGTGGCAAGACTGGCTTCCAAACATGATGACAGGATTACACCGATTGGTAAATTTATCCGGGCGGTGCGTATTGATGAACTTCCACAGTTAATTAACATTCTGAAAGGCGAAATGTCTTTCATTGGACCAAGACCGGAACGCCCCGAGATTATTGCCCAGTATCTGGAAGAGATGCCAGAGTTTGCATTCCGTATGAAAGTGAAAGCGGGGCTTGCAGGATATGCACAGGTGTATGGAAAGTATAATACAACACCTTATGATAAGCTGAAACTGGATTTGACGTATATCGAAAATTATTCTGTCTGGTTGGATTTGAAATTGATGCTTCTTACGCTGAAAATCCTTTTCAAACCGGAAAGTACGGAAGGCGTGGATAAAAATCAGACCACAGCGGCGAAGTAAGACAGAACGCAGAAGCAGGCGTAGAAATGAGGAAACATGAAATACGGAAACGAAGGAATGGATTGCAAGAAGCTGATACTTTGCTTGATACAGAAAATATGGGTGGTTGTACTGGCATCTGTTATGGGTGCTTTGCTTGGCGGCGGTATTTATCTGTTTTATCATGTTGTGTTAAACAGCAATCGGGAATATCGTGCCCAGTCAAAGGTATATCTGGATTTTGCACCAGATGAATCGGGTGAGATTTATCAGGAGTATAACGGCTATACATGGAATGATTTGATGGCAACGACACGAATTCTGGATACCACGATGTCCTATTTGCAGGATGGTTATACGGAAGAAGAGGTGACGACAGCAACCAAAGCAGAGATTCTTTCGGATTTAAGGCTTCTAACCATTACGATTACAACTACGGATGCTGACAAAACAGCAGAGATTCTGAAAGCCACAGACTTGTCTTTAGTAGATATGGGAGCGCGTGAGAAAGAATTTATTGAGATAGAAGTTATTAAGGAAACAGAACCGGAATTAGTTGCTGTGGATGACAGACTGTTTCAGGCGGTTCTGCTAGGATTTGGCATGGCGCTGTTTGTTGCGCTGTTAGGTATGGAATTGCTTTATGTATTTAACGATAAGATTTATGTACCAACAGATATCAAAAGTGTTACAGACCTTCCGTTTGCCGGTTTTATGTTTGACATGGAAAAGGGGAAAAAGGAAGCTGCCAAAAAGAAGACAGAGCAGTGGCTGGCATCGATGCAGAAGGATTTGGAAGAAAGCAAGGAACATTTGCAGCAGGCGGAGAGCGTTTTTGTGGAAATTCCGTATGCGAAAATGACCCGGACAGAATTAAGTTATCAGTTAGAACATCTGAAAGTGACAGGAGTTCCAGTCGCAGGTATTGTGATTCGGGATGCTGATGTGAGGTTTATAAAATGGTATTACAGTCACCTATAAAATTGCAGGTGCTGGTATCCGCAGTGAAACAGGATGCCAGACAATTGGCAGCAAAGATGAATTTATGTACAGACACTGTTATCGTAAATCAGTGTGATAAATATGGCTACGAAGAATTTTCTGTTTCCAGGAGAAAAACTTCGGATCCGGAAAATGTCAGCAGAGTCCAGTGCTTTTCCATGGCAGAAAAAGGGGTGGGGTTAAGCAGGAACACAGCATTGCTCCATGCGGATGCGGATATCTGTCTTTTTTCTGATGAAGATATTGTTTTGTCAGAAAACTATGCAGATTGCATCAAAGAAGCCTACGAAAAATATACAGATGCCGATATGTTGTTGTTTAATGTGAAGGTTGCTCCGTCCAGAAGAACTTATTGGAATGAAGAATTCCGGCAGATTCACTGGTACAATTACGGAAGATATCCGGCATACAGCATTTCTGGCAGATTAGAAGCGCTGCGCAGAGCGAATGTTCATTTTTCTTTGTTGTTTGGCGGTGGTGCCAGATATAGCAATGGGGAAGATAGTCTGTTCCTGCGGGATTGTTTGAAAGCAGGATTGAAAATATATGCGGTTCCGCTTTGTATTGGAGAAGAAGTGGAACGAGAATCCACCTGGTTTCATGGCTATACGGAGAAGTTTTTTGAGGACCGGGGAGTTCTTTATCATTATTTGTATGGAAAAATGGCGAAGCCATTTGGACTTCGGTTTTTATGGAAGAATCGAAATGAAATGTGTCAGGAAATTTCTTTCGGACAGGCATATCGACTGCTGCGCAAAGGAATCTGTTCACAACGAAAATGAGGGACAAAGACGAAGGAAGCAGGAAAGTAATTCATGGTTTTATATCTCATAGTTGCGGTGGGAACGATTATGCTAGGGTGCATGGTCAACAACCATCCAGTCAGACAACCTTATAAGATTACAAGGCAGCAGATGTGTAACCGAATCTGTCTGTTGGCTATTTTTCTGATATTGTTTGCCTTGTCTGCTGGAAGACAGAATGTGGGAAATGACTATGCCAAGTATGTAGAATTTATGCATCTGGTAAATTCGGATGCGTATGTGCCCACAGAGCCGGGATTTAATCTTCTGGTAAAAATCATTTATGGACTTTCTGGTTTTGAAAATCATCTGCTTGTGTTTGCGGTATACGCATTTGTAACGATTTTTTTATTTTTATTGGCAATTTATGAACAGAGTGATGAATTTCCGATTACCTATTTTCTGTTCATGATGCTGGGATATTATTTTCAGACCTTTAGTACTGTGAGATATTATCTGGCACTGGCAATTGCTTTTTATTCCATGAAATTTGTGATACGGAAACAATGGGGAAGATTTATCCTGTTGATTCTTCTTGGGTCTTTTTTCCACAAGTCGCTGTTAGTTGTCCTGCCTTTATATGTGCTGGCTTCCGTTACCTGGAAAAAATGGCAGCTTGTGTGTATGGGATTGTTCTGTACCACTTTTCTGTTTTTACAGGATTTTTATTTGAAGGTGGTAGTTTTTCTTTATCCGACTTATGAAGATACGGAATATCTGGAAGGCGGAACCAGTTATATCAATATTCTGCGTTGTATGGCAGTGCTTGGACTTTCCTTGTTTTATTATGGAAAGCAGATACGTGGAAACCGGAGATTGCAGTTTTATTTTTATCTGAATCTTGGTGCGCTTGTATTATATACCTTTTGTTCTTTCCTGCCGATTATTTCTCGTATTGGCTATTATCTGACAATCAGTCATATGCTGTTTATTCCGGCATTGATTGGGAAGACGGAACATCCGGGACGAAAGAAATTTCTGCAGGTGGGAATGTGTCTGGCGGCAGTTCTTTATTTTGCGATTTTTATGAGCAGGGCATATGACGATGGTCTGCTGATTCTGCCATATAAGAGTTTTCTCTTTCATGATATGGTAAATATTCTTTCGGATATGAATTAGTGGAAAGGAAGGAAGTATGGAGCCGAAATTTTCAATTCTTGTGGTTTGTTTAAATGCTGGTGAAAAATTGGGGAAAACGCTTGCCAGTATTCGAAGCCAGACCTTTCAGGATTATGAAATTGTTGTAAAAGATGGTATATCAACGGATGGTTCTCTGGAATATTTGCAAGAAGCTGAGAAAACATTTCCGGCACTTTTTGTTTTGTCCAAAAAGGACAGCGGCATTTACGATGCTATGAATCAGGCAGTGGCAGAAGCAAAAGGAAAGTACGTGTATTTTTTAAACTGTGGTGATTATTTTGTGGATGAATATGTGTTGGAAAGAGTAGCAGTCTGGATAGAGGAAAAACCATCCCGGATAGGAATTTATTATGGGAATATTCTGGAACGGATGACAGGACAGGTGGTAATATCCAATCCCAAAATGGATGCTTTTGGCTGCTACCGGAATGTGCCTTGTCACCAAGCCTGTTTTTATGATAGAAAATTACTGCTTGCACACCCATTTGAAACGAAGTATCGTGTGCGGGCAGATTATGAACAGTTTTTATGGTGTTTTTTTACAAAAGAATACAAAGATGGAGTAACTTTTGTATATCAGGATATTCTGATAGCGGATTATGAGGGCGGCGGCTTCTCGGAAACTGCTAAGAACCGTAAGCTGTCGGAAAAGGAACATCAGGAAATTGTTAAAAAATATATACCTATGGGGAAGGTATGGAAATACCGGCTGATTATGTGGATGACACTGGCACCGCTTCGTACATGGATTGCCAGAAATCCGATAACTTCCGGTATGTATAACAAACTGAAGAAAGTATGCTACGAAAGGGGCAGGGTTACAAAATGATGAAGGTACTTTGGGTATGCAATATTATGCTTCCGGCAATTGCCAAACAGTTAGGTCTGCCATATAGTAACCGGGAAGGCTGGCTGACCGGACTGTTGGAGAAAGTTATGCAGGAGCAGCAGAGAAATAAGATTTCGCTTGCCATTGCTTTTCCAATAGCAGAAGAAATGGGCAATGTAGATAAGGAACTTCCATTAGGGGAAGGAAGAAGCTGTCGTATTTATGGATTTATAGAAAATCTGGATACGCCGGAAATTTATGATGCAAAGATTGAAGAACGTATGAAGGAAATTGTTAAGGATTTCAAACCGGATGTAGTACATATTTTTGGTACGGAATTTCCACATTCCCTGGCATGTGTGCGGGCATTCCGCAGACCTTCGCGTACTTTAATCGGCATTCAGGGACTTATATCAGCATGTGCGGATGTTTATATGGCAGATTTGCCGGGGAATGTCCAACGTAAAGTGACTTTCCGGGATTTTGTCCGTAAGGACAGTATCCGGCAGCAGCAGCGGAAATTTCGTAAACGAGGTATTTATGAAAAAGAAGTAATTCGTATGACCGGACATATTACTGGCAGAACAGATTTTGACAGAGAACAGACCGCAAAAATTAATCCGGAAGCCAAGTATCATTTTTTGAATGAAACCATGCGAGGCTGTTTTTATCGTGACAGGTGGAAAGCAGGTACTTGTGTGCCCCACCGCATTTTCCTAAGTCAGGGAGATTATCCGTTAAAAGGATTTCATTATCTGTTAAAAGCAATGCCCTTTGTGTTAGAACAGTATCCGGATGCACATATCTGTGTGGCAGGAAGTAATATTTTGAAAGAAGAAACCTGGCAGGATAAGCTGAAACTTCCAGCTTATGCAAAGTATTTAAAGAAACTGATAAAGGAAAATCATCTGGAAGAAAAAGTTACCATGCTTGGCAGGCTGGATGCAGAAAGTATGAAAGAACAATTTTTGTTAAGCCATGTATTTGTTTGTCCTTCTGCTTTGGAAAATTCACCTAATTCTTTAAGTGAAGCAATGCTGCTTGGAGTACCTTGTGTGGCAGCAGACGTAGGTGGCATTCATAATCTCTTGATAGATGGTGGGGATGGCTTGCTGTATCCGGCAGGTAATGTAGAAGAACTGGCGAAACAGATTATCGAGATTTTCAGCAAGGAAACAATTTCAGAGCAGTTTTCGGATAATGCAAGAAAACATGCCAGAAAAACGCATGATGCTGACCAGAATTATTATAAATTAATGCAGATTTACCGGGAAATAGTGAATGGATAAGACAGATTCCGGTTGGAGGTTTTTATGACATTAACTTTTGTGTCAAATTATATCAATCATCATCAGATACCTTTTTCCAATGCGCTCTATCAGCAACTGGGAGATGCTTATTGTTTCATTCAGACCATGCCTATGGAAGAGGAACGTGTGGCAATGGGCTGGAGTGTGGATATGGCAAAGTTGCCCTATGTGCATTGCCTTTATGAAGAGGAAGATGAATGCCGCAAAAGAATTGCAGAAAGTGATGTGGTGGTGTTCGGCTGGACTGGCAGAGAAGATATTGTGACCGAAAGACTGGAGTCAGGGAAACCAGTTATTCGCATAAGTGAACGATTGTATCGTGAGGGACAATGGAAAGCAATTTCACCCAGAGGACTGCTTGCCAAATATAAGGAGCATATTCGGTATCGCAGACAGAATGTTTGTATGCTGTGTGCGGGAGCGTATACTGCTTCCGATTTTCAACTGATTGGTGCTTATCCGCATAAAATGTTTCGTTGGGGTTATTTTCCAGAAACCAGAATTTATTCCGAAGAAGAATTTTGCAGTTTGAAGCAGGATGGACCATTGCAGCTTGTCTGGGCAGGCAGATTTATTCCCTTAAAGCATCCGGAATATATGGTAAAACTTGCAAAATGTCTGTGGGATAAAGGATATGATTTCAAACTGCATATGGTTGGAAACGGTGAAATGGAGCCGGATATCAAGGAACAGATGTGGCAGGCACAACTGCAGGATAATGTTATATTTTATGGTTATCAAGAACCAGAGCAGGTCAGAAACATTATGGAGCAGTGTCATATTCATCTTTTTACCAGCAATTATCTGGAAGGCTGGGGGGCTGTTGTCAACGAAGGAATGAACAGCGGCTGTGTGGAAGTAGTGAATGCTCAGGTGGGGGCAGCGCCATACCTGATTCGACATGGCGTAAATGGTCTGGTGTACCCAGATGATTCTTATAGTGAAATGGAGAAACTGGTGCTTGATTTGTTTGAGCACTGGGAGAAAAAGAAAAAAATGGGCTATGCCGCTTATCAGACCATTATAAAAGAATGGAATGCAGAGCATGCAGCCGCAGAGCTTCTGCGTTTTGCAGCCGAACTGATGAAAGGCAGAATAGAACCTGCCGGAAGTGGCCCGTTGAGTCCGGCACCTCCGATTGCACCGGGGAAAATGTACCAGGCAATGATGCGAAATCGCCTGTTCAGAAATGAGGAGTAGTATCAAAATTGCACAGCAAAGATATGATATGGAGATAGAACGATATATGAATCAGATAAAAATCAGTGTTATTGTACCGGTATATAATACGAAAGACTGTCTGGAACGCTGTATTTCTTCTATCCGAAACCAGACTTATGATAATCTGGAAATGATTCTGGTGGATGATGGTTCTACAGATGGAACAGGAGATTTGTGCGAGAAAATAGCAGAGCAGGATAATCGAATTCGAGTATTCCATAAGAAAAACGGCGGGGCATCCTCTGCCCGCAATCTGGGTCTGGAAAAAGCTACCGGAGAATATGTTGGTTTCGTAGACAGTGATGACTATATTGACAGTGATGTTTATGCTCAGATGATGGAGCTTGCCCAAGAGAAGGGGTATCCGATTGTACAGATTTCCAGAGATGAAAGAGATGAAGAAGGTAACAAATTAGAAGATATCTGTGTGCCGCCGGAACAAACACGTTTCTGTGATACACAGACTTTTTTAAAGGAGCTTCTGCTGCATCAGGGAGATTGTTCTTTCTGTACGAAGCTGATTCGGAGAGAATTGCTTGCCAATCATCATTTTCCAGAGGGAGAATTGAATGAAGACTTTAAACTTTTGATAGAATTATTGATGGAAACAGAAGGAGTTGCCATTTTACCAAAGCAGGGTTATCATGTTGTCTGCCGCAGCAATAGTACGACCAGGAGCCGCAGTGAAAATTCTTTTTCCAGGGTGTTCATGGATATTGTGGATAATGCAGACAGAATGCAGAAACTGGTAGATAAATGCTATCCGCAGCTCCATGTTCAAGCAATTCGCTTTAATTTATTTCAGCGGCTGGATTATCTTCTTCATGTTCCGATTCCCCAGATGAACCGGAAGAATGGTTTTTACCGGAGTGTGATAGAATATCTTCGCAGACATTTGGCAGATACAGTGAAAAATCCATATCTGACAAAGAAGAATAAAATATATTTGTTGTTACTGACGTTTGCGCCAAAGACTGTGCGCAGTATTCATAAGTGGAAAATGGAATGCAAATGAGAGTAGAGAGAATGAGAGAGAAAAAAAGAATATGGCGATTGCTTTTTCTGCTTGTCTGGTGTGTGCAGATGTGTACAGCAGTTTATTTCTGTTGTCAGAAGCAGGGATTTCATGAAGATGAGTATTATTCTTATTACTCCACTTCACGTACCAATGGATTCTGGGTGGAAGACCAGAAGTGGATGGAACACGATGAATATTTTAATGAATATGTTGTTTTAGAGGGGCAGGGGTTTCAATATGGACTTGTGAAATTAGTACAGTCATGGGATGTTCATCCGCCAGTTTATTACTGGATTTTACACACCGTTTGTTCGCTGTTCCCAGGGCAGTTTTCCAAATGGTTTGGATTGAGCATTAATCTTGCAGCATTTGGTATTTGCTTGTTTCTGTTGTGGTATCTGACAGGGCAGGTTACAAAGGGCAGTGATACGATGTCTTTTCTGGTATGTTCTTTTTATGGATTTACACCGGCAGTTATGAGCAGTGTAGTGTTTATTCGTATGTATATGCTGTTGACGGTGTTTGTGCTGTTGTGTGCGATTCTGCATATGAAAGCAATAGAGGATTACCAACATTCTTGTAGGAAACTTTCTGTTAAAAAGTTTTTACTACCGCTTGCGGCGGTAACGTATCTGGGATTTTTGACACAGTATTATTATTTTATTTTTCTGTTTTTTATGGCAGCAGGTTTTTGTATTTATCTGCTTTGGATGGACAGAAATCTGTGGAATGGTATCCGCTATGGAATCACAATGTTACTTACGTTTGGACTGGCATATGTTACGTATCCTGCCTGTCTGGGACAGATGTTTCGGGGACAGCGCGGTGCGCAGGCAACAGAAAATTTCTTTGATTTATCGAATACCGTAGAACGCCTGCAGTTTTTCTGGAATCTGTTGGATGAATATGTATTCGGCAGAACGCTTCCGGTATTGCTGTTGCTGATTGTGATATTAGCGGTATGGGTGATGTACAAAGGAAAGAGAAAATACAATGTAAAAGAAAATATAAGCTATTGGCTGCTACTTTTTGCTGCAGCAGGTTATTTTCTTGTGGTATCGAAAACAGGACTGCTCCTTGGAAATACATCGGTGCGCTATCAGACACCAATTTATGCAATGCTTATTCTCCTTGTATTTGAGGCACTCAGACAGCTTGGCAGAGCTTGTGGAATCTGGGAGAAGAAGGAGCATAGTCAGCATGTTGTATGGATAGTTATAACAGCGGCAGCAATCGGTTTCGTAGTCAATTTCGGTGGATTATGTTCGAATCGAGTGGTTTTCTTATATCCGGAAGATAAGAAACAAGTAGAGTTTGCCAAAGAACAGGCAATGGCACAAACACCGGTTGTTTACCTTTATGATGAAGGGCAGAGCTGGTGTGTATGGGATTGTGCCAATGAATTATTTGCCTATGATGCTGTATTTTTTGCGGGACAAAGCAATACAAACCCGATAAAAGATGATAAGGTTGCTGACAGTAAGGAGTTAGTCGTATATCTGAGTCATTCGGCAAACGCACAGGAACAACTGAAGAGGATTCTGGACAGCAATGCAAATGTAACAAAATATGAATTGCAGTACCAGGAAAAGTATTGTGATGTGTATTATTTTAAATAGAAATTGCTTCGTAAGAAAATGTTAAGATAACTTGTCAGCTTTTTCATCCCACATTCTTTTCTCCTCGTCATTGCCAACTGAAAATACCTATGTTATACTAAAAAGCAGTATGGATAATGACAGATAACGGAGGATACTCATGTTAAAAGATAAAACAATTTTAATTACCGGGGGAACAGGTTCTTTTGGTAAATGTTTTACAAAATATGTACTGACACATTATGAACCAAAGAAGATTATCATCTATTCCAGAGATGAGTTTAAACAGTGGATGATGGCATCGGAGTTCAAGGAATATGAAGAAAAACTGCGTTTCTTTATCGGTGACGTGAGAGATTTAGACAGACTGAAAAGAGCGTGTGAAGGCGTAGATTATATTATTCATGCAGCGGCGCTGAAGCAGGTGCCAGCTTGTGAATACAATCCGAATGAAGCAATTAAGACCAATATTCATGGTGCCATGAATGTGATTGATGCAGCACTGGATTGCGGCGTGCATAAAGTTGTTGCGTTGTCAACAGATAAGGCGGTAAATCCAGTTAATTTGTATGGTGGTACGAAATTAGTATCTGATAAACTATTTGTTGCAGCGAATGCTTATGCCGGAAGTAAAGACATTAATTTTTCCATTGTGCGTTATGGAAATGTGGCTGGAAGCCGCGGTTCTATTATACCGCTTTTTCATAACCTGATTCAGAAGGGGGAAACGGAACTTCCGATTACAGATTTCAGAATGACAAGATTCTGGATTAGTCTGACCCAGGGGGTTGAACTTGTTATTAAAGCGCTTGCTGAAGCAAAGGGAGGAGAAACTTTTATTAGCAAGATTCCTTCTTTCAAGGTGACAGATTTAGCAGAAGCAATGCTGCCGGGATGCAAAATGAAAGAAATTGGCATTCGACCGGGTGAAAAGTTACACGAAATCATGGTAACTACGGAAGATTCCATGACTACTTACGAGTATGATAAGCATTTTATTGTGTATCCACAGATGACATGGAATGATAAGCAACAGCCAGATTTAAGCGGAACGAAGGTTGCGGATGGATTTTCTTATAGTTCAGATAATAATACAGAGTGGTTGTCCGTAGAGGATATTCGTGAATTATTAAAAGACCTTGATTTAGAAAAATAATGCATTAGAAAGGACATGTAGAAATGCATGTCTTTTCGCATCTTTAAGATTGTAACGGATGGCTGCCTGTGCAGCAGGCGGTAAGATAAGAGTAAAAATGGAGGTATGAAGGTATGGAAAAACCGGCAATAGAGGGAGGAATCCCTGTTAGAGAAACTAAGATTTTTTATACACATCATTGTGTTGATGAT
>CAYVUF010000016.1:0-18276 GCA_964454605.1 uncultured Bacteroides sp. | reverse complement strand
TGCTTACCAGACACTGCAGTTCTTACCGGCCACATTGCATAGCCATTCTTACATTCCTTTTTGGCAACATATTCGGTCAATGTCTGATAGAGAGCATCATTGCTGTAATCTTCCTGTGCTTCAAAAAGCGGAAGTAATTCCGTCAAAACCTCCAATGAAGATTCCGTATTGGTTTTCATCTTCTTATGAGTATACATTGCTATGTCATATTCTGGAAGTTCTTCAAAGAAATCTACCATATCTTTGATATCTGGAAAAACTTCAATTCGTGTTTTTACCATTTCAGCAATCTTTCTGAAATCTAAGTCTTTGGTAATGACTTCTTTCAGGTATGGTTCTGCCATCTCATAGAATTTGTCAAAATCCATAGCCTTCATATACTCCCCATTCATCCACTTCAACTTGGTATAATCAAATACCGCAGGAGATTTGGAGATGTGACGATAATCAAATTTTTCAACTAACTGTTCTAAAGTAAAGATTTCATCTGTTCCTTCCGGACTCCATCCAAGCAGTGCTACAAAATTCACAACTGCCTCTGACAAAAATCCCTGCTCAATCAAATCTTCATAAGAAGAATGTCCGCAGCGTTTGGAAAGTTTATGATGTTCTTCATCCGTAATAAGCGGACAATGAACATACTTCGGTACTTCCCAACCAAAAGCATCATACAGACGATTGTATTTCGGAGAAGAAGAAAGATATTCATTTCCTCTGACTACGTGCGTAATTCCCATCAGATGGTCGTCTACCACATTGGCAAAATTATAAGTTGGAAAACCATCTGATTTTATCAGTATCATGTCATCCAGCTCTGCATTGTCCACTGTAATATCACCATAAATATCATCATGGAAAGTAGTGGTTCCTTCCGTTGGGTTATTCTGACGGATAACATATGGTTTTCCAGCTTTCAAATTTGCTTCTACTTCTTCTTTGGATAAATGAAGACAATGTTTGTCATAAACATTGATTTCTTTTCCTGCTACTTCCGTTGTTAATGTAGCAAGTCTTTCTTTGTCGCAAAAGCAATAATATGCTTCTCCCTTATCAATAAGTTTCTTCGCATATTCCAGATAAATTCCCTGTGCCTGTCGTTCACTCTGTACATACGGACCAAAGCCTTTATCTTTATCCGGTCCTTCGTCATGAATCAGACCTGTTTTCTCTAAAGTACGATATATAATTTCCACAGCGCCTTCTACATAACGCTCCTGGTCGGTGTCCTCAATTCGCAAGATAAAGTCACCGCCTTCGTGTTTGGTAATCAAATACGCATAAAGGGCTGTTCTTAAATTTCCTACATGCATACGTCCAGTAGGACTTGGTGCATATCTAGTTCTGATTTTCTGCATTGTCTTATCCTTCCTATTCTGCTTTTTCTGGAATCTTCTGGTCCGCTTCTGCTTTAAAGCTATTGACCGCCTTAGCTGCCTGCATAACTGGTATATTCGTTCCGGCTCCGGCAACACAGCCGCCAGGACAAGCCATACCTTCTATCAGACAACCATTTTTCTTGCCTGCTTTTGCAAGCATAAGCATCTTCTTGCATTCTGAAAGACTTTCCGCATGTTCAATATTAACTTCCACATCCGGGTAATACTCTCTGACTACTTCTTCAATGGCACTTGCCACACCACCGGCCACACCATATCCTCGTCCAGCACCTGTTGCACCCATCATTTTGTCCATTGCCTCAATTTCATTCAACAAAATTCCTTTGGCTTCAAACATTCCAGTCAATTCTTCAAAGGTAATAACAAAATCTACATCAGAACGAATGGTTCTTCTGGATGCTTCCAGTTTCTTAGAAGCACAAGGTCCGATAAACACGACTTTTGCATCCGGATGTTCTTCTTTGATAACACGTGCTGTTGCAACCATTGGTGTTAATGCATTGGAAATCTTATCTATGGTTTCAGGAAAAAATTTCTTCGCCAGAACCGACCATGACGGACAGCAGGAAGTTAAGCTGAATGGAAGTTTTCCAGTGGCTACTTCGGTTGCATAATGCTCTGCTTCTGCCAACGCTCCCATATCAGCACCAATAGCAGTTTCGTAAACATCAAAAAATCCCAGTTCCTTTAATGCTGTTTTTAACATATCCGGTGTCACGTCCGGTCCAAACTGACCTACAAATGCTGGTGCTACCTGTGCAATAATCTTGTTGCCAGACTGCAGGGCACGAATCAACTGGAAAATCTGGGATTTATCAGCAATTGCACCAAAAGGACAGTTTACCATACACTGACCGCAGGAAACACATAACTCATTATCAATAACAGCTCGTCCTTTTTCATCCGTCTTAATAGCATTCACACCACAGGCACCTGCACATGGTCTTACCTGATGAGAAATGGCATCATATGGACAAACAGACTTACATTTACCACATTTAATACACTTCTCCTGATCGATAATGGATTTTCCATTTTTCACGGAAATTGCACCTCTTGGACACACTTCACGACATGGATGTGCCGCACATCCCATACACTGATCTGTCACCTGATAGCTGTTCTCCGGACAAGCATTACAGGCAGATGGAATAACCTGCATAAGCGGCGGTTCATAATATTTTTCATCAATATTACTTTCTTCCAATCCTTGTGTCAGATGCACCGGCTGATTCTCCGGTCTTAAAGATAGACCCATTGCCAGACGTATTCTCTCACGTACAATGGCTCTTTCCCGATAGATACTTTCATATTCAGACTCATCATAATCTACTATTTTGTAAGGCAGTGCTTCGATATCATCTTTCAGATTATCCGAATGAAATGCCAGATTTGCTACTTCTTTAAAAATCCTACGTCTGTTCTTACGAACCTGCGTATCAATACCTCTCATAAAATCCTCCCTATGAAAAATTAAAAATTCCCCGTAAGTTGCCATGTACTATTTTTGCACAAACTTACGGGGAAATCAAGTATCTGTTTTTATTCTGTATCCTCTGTTTCAACCCTTTTCAAATCTTCCAGAGAAATCGTGAAATGATAACCCAGATTATCCGATAAAACATATACTGTATCACCGTCTTCCAACTTCATATAATACTGTGCTGTCACTTCATTATAATGACCGAAAATAATTTCATAAACGGTATCATCCTGTAACGTTATCCGTACCGTTGCTAAAGGGTCATCGAAACCATACTGTTCAAAATCTGTCACATTCTGAATCTGCACCTGCGCCTGAATATCCAGAACATAACCAAGCAGAGAAGAAATCTCATCCTGCGCTAATTCCATTGCAGTATCCTTTTCAGCCACCCATTCACCAGCTTCTTTTCGCAGAGAAACTTCTTCGTTTCCACCATCGAAAGCAAATTTTGCAATATCTGCTTCCTGCAAAGAAAGCACCGTATAAGAATCTTCTTCGGTCGTTTCTTGTTTTTCCTTATTATAGCTTCGCAGTGCAAAAAAAACAATTAGAAGTACTAACAGCAGGACACCTAAAACCATCAACTGCATTTTCTGTCTTTTCATAATAATCCCCTTTTCTGCGTATGCTTTTTACACACTAACACCGTTATTTTTTTCTTCTATTAAACCAGATAATAAAGCCTGTAATCAGACAACCTAACGGTATAAGTAATATTGAAACAATACCTACCACATAGGATGCTCTGGATGAAAAGGCAATAATACTTGTATCATATTGTTTCACCGGAATGGAAACGGAACTTTCATGTTCTGTCATAGAAGCAAGCACTCCGCTGAACATTTTTACATTACACCCCGGTACAATGCTATCGGCATTTTCTGTAAAAAGATTTTCTGATGCAACAATAACAGCATTTGAAATAGCATCATTTTCTACTGTTTTTTCTGCTTTTAAAGCAATCACAAAAGGTCCCTCAATATCTCCCTCACTCATATCATAGGAAGTAGCAGTTTCTAAATCCGTTTTGCTGTATGAACCATCACTGGATTCTAATAGTGCTGTATAAAGAATTCCTTCTGTATCATCTGCATAAGTTAGCCCCTGTGAATAAGGTGCAAATACGGATGTATTGATAACATTTTCCGTAATCTCATCATAATTTATCTGTGGGAACAAATAAAATGGGTCATTATAAAGCATACTGGAATCTGTTTCTACAATCATTCCCTCGATAACAGATACACCATAGAAATCCAGTATTTTCTGGAAATTAGGCATTTCTCCCTCTGTCCAGGTTGGTATAATAAGTGCATTCCCTCCCTTTTCCAGATAAGAAAGCACTTTATCAACATCCTCAGACGAATAATCATTTAAAGGTGCATCAATAATAATCGCCTGTGCATCTTCTGGAATTTCTGTCACAGATAACAAAGACAACTCCTCATAATCAATATTTTCTTTCTGGATTGTCTGGGTATACTGTGTTTCCAGTTCCAGTTCGTCATGTCCGGTAATTACGTAAATCTTAGGCATATCATCTGTTGTAACATATGCCAGTGCCGAGGTTATCTGTCCTTCTCCATCATATCCCGTTATCTGATAATCATAGGTCGTATAGTCAATTTCATACGGATAAATGTTACTGTAATCCACTACTCTGCTTCGCTTTTTACCAACAACAATTAAACTATTGGAAGAAGGTGCAGTATCTGTATATTTTGTATAAAACTTCGGATTAATGGAAGGGTCCACATAAGAAACCGTAATATGGTCCGATAATTCTTTTATCTTCTGAATTGTTTTATCCAGATTTGAATCCTTCGTTTCTTCATTCGCGTATACATAAATAGTGACATCCTCTGCAAGCGTAGGTACAAATTCTTTCGTTTCCTCTGTTAAGGTAAACAGCTTGTTTGAAGTAACATCCACTGACAGAATGTTTTCCGGCAATTGTGCAACCACAAGATTCACCACTACGGTCAGAACAGCAGTAATGGCAAGCATACCAGAACTATATGCTCCCATTCTGATGCCATTGGAAGCACTGTATCTTCTTTTCTGAATGGACTGTACCGTACAAAAAAGCAAAAACAAGGTACCACTGATATAATATACAACCGACTGGACGGAAAAACTTCCGCCTGTCATTTCATCAAAACGTCCTGCCATATCAAAAGCACTTAAAATCTGTGTCAGCCAATTCCCCGTAGTTGAAATAATACTGCACAATCCAGACATTAAATATCCTAAAAACAATGCGATAAAAGTAAGCACTGCCGCAATCACAATACTTTCGGTCAAAGAAGACAGAAACATACCAATGCCTAATGCCATACAGCCATACAGGAAAAATCCCAGCAAAGCAGTGTAAGATACACCCATCTGAAAAGTTCCAAATAGGGAAAGAATGACCGGAGTCAATCCAATCACAACAACCGGAACGACAAACACCGTTACCAGAGCAAGATACTTTCCACATACAATTTTTCCAACAGTAACCGGAGCTGTCAGAATCAACTGGTCTGTTTTCTGTTTCCGTTCTTCTGCCAGAATACGCATGGTAAGGATTGGAATTGTAATCATAAACAAAAAGATAACACTTTGCAGCACATAAGAAATGTTGGGGTATCCGCAAAGCATATTATAAACCGTAAAATATATGCCCATCAGCAATAAGGTTGTTGCCAGAAAAAGCCATCCAATAAAGGAATGGAAAAAGGATTTTACTTCTCTTTTATAAATTGCTATCATCTGCTTTCTCCTCCTCTTCCTTTTCAACTGCATCTTCCCGTTCTGCCGCATCTTCTTCTGTCAGTTGTAAGAAAATATCTTCCAAGGTCTGTTCCATCCGGTTCATGGATAACACAGGCATACCACCATTGGTAAACGCAACGGATAATTCCTTCCTGATATCCATATTTTCTTCCGTTACAATCCGGACTTTTATCGTATTTTCTTCGACCGCCTCTTCAAACGTAACCGTTTCAATATGTTCCACCTGTGCCAGAAGCTGTTCTGCTTTTGCACGTTCACCGAATGCTGTCAATTCTATTTCCACTGATTTTACCATCTTTTTCTTAAGCTCTTCCGGAGAATCACAGGCTACCAGTTTTCCTTTTGAAATAATCATGATTCGATCACATACCGTACTAACCTCCGATAAAATATGAGAACTTAAAATAATCGTATGTGATTTTGCCAGTTCTTTTATCAGCGAACGGATTTCTATAATCTGCTTCGGGTCAAGTCCAACGGTTGGTTCATCTAAAATAATCACTTCAGGATATCCGATAATTGCCTGCGCAAGACCAACTCTCTGCTTATAACCTTTTGAAAGATTTTTAATCAGACGTTTTTCTACATCATTAATTTCCACCATCTTCATAATTTCATGAATCTGTTCTTTCCGTTCTGCTTTCGGTACTTTTTTTAATTCCGCAACAAACATCAGATATTCATGAACCGTCATATCCTGATAAAGAGGAGGCATTTCTGGCAAATAACCAATGCACCTTTTTGCTTCTTCTGGTTGTGTCAGAATATTATAACCATTGATAGTAACCGTTCCGCTTGTAGCAGCCAGATAACCAGTCATAATGTTCATTGTTGTTGATTTGCCCGCACCATTTGGTCCCAGAAATCCATAAACCTGCCCCTTTTCTACTACAAAGGACAAGTCATCTACGGCAGTATGATTTCCATACCTTTTCACCAGATTTTCTACTTTTATCAAAGTCATATCCTCCTTCCAATTCCGCCTTATTACTATAAAAAAAATTTGTGTCCATTCTCTTTCCAAATTGTGAAATAAATGTGTCTTATCTTCGATATTGTAAAACACATAACTGGAATTATATCATACTATAATATTAAAATCATCCTGAAATTATGACTAGAAAGGATTCACATGCAAGACTATAATTTCAACGAATACTTTGACCGTTTTCCTCTGGCTATGGCATATGTTCCCTGGCAACGTCTGACAAATATTTATGAAAATCTGGACGAAGCCTTTGAAAACGGAACAATTTTTCCAGAACTAAATAAACCATTTACCGGAAGGAGAAAATGTAAATGACAAGAACCTCTCGCTCGGAGCAGGATAAATTGCTCCATCATATCAATCTTATTAGTTTTGTCATTGTAGAAATGACTTTGTATCTTGATACACACCCTTATGATTCCGAAGCCATGGACTATCTGAAACATTATGTGCGGATGAAAAACAAAGCGATGAAAGAATATGCAGACCAGTTTGGTCCGCTAACCATCGACACCTCCGATTCTGCAGAGGGAAAAGAATGGCAATGGGCATTGACCGCTATGCCTTGGGAAGGAGGATGCAACTAAATGTGGAATTATGAAAAAAGACTACAATTTCCAGTAAATATCACTAGTCCCAATGCTAAACTTGCACAGGTTATCATTAGCCAGTACGGTGGCCCTGATGGTGAAATGGGTGCATCCATGCGCTACCTTTCCCAACGATATGCCGCTCCTTATCGGGAAGTTGCTGCGATTCTGACGGATATTGGTACCGAAGAATTAGCACATCTTGAGATGGTAGCAACCATTGTGCATCAATTAACCAAAGATTTGACTATGGAAGAAATCGAAGCATCTGGTTTTGCAAATTATTACGTTGACCATACCATCGGAATCTGGCCTCAGGCAGCAGGCGGCGTTCCTTTTAATGCCTGCGAGTTCCAAAGTAAGGGCGATATTATCACTGATTTAACAGAAGATATGGCGGCAGAACAAAAAGCGCGTACCACTTATGACAATATCTTACGTCTGATTGGCGACCAGGAAGTATGCGAGCCTATTAAGTTCCTTCGCGCCAGAGAAGTTGTTCACTTCCAGAGATTCGGCGAAGCGCTCAGAATCGTTCAGGATAAATTAAACAGCAAGAATTTCTATGCTTTCAATCCTGGATTTGACTGCGATAAATCATAGAAATCTCAAGATACTAATTCAGAAAAATACACCCATTACGATACCTCCCCTTCATCTGGGAAAATCCAGTACGAAGGGGAAATATCTATCAGCATATCGCAGCATCATTCTGTATTCTAATCTGTTCTCCTGTAATACGCTCATATCGAATCAATTCCGCGCTATCTAGCTTTTCTCTGTGCATATCAACCGCAGAAATCTGGTGATTATCATAAGACGTGTAATAATAAATCCCCTTATCCGCATTACAGCAGGATGTGTACAGGGTAATTTCATACTCTCCTTCTCTCACCTCACAACAGCCACGTTGCTGTTCCACAGACCCCAAAATATGAAAGAACTGGCTGACACTCTCTGACTCTGAATCGCCGGATAAAGCATTCATTTTGGTAAAAGCAACTCTGACAAAACGAGACTGGGATGACAAATCTCCCGGCATGCCCAGCCCACCCATTCCTCTGCTGTATTGGGTAAGTTCCAATTTATCAGAAAACAGGTTCGTTGGTGATTTTGGCGATAAATGCATATAGTTATTCAGTTGAAAAAGCTGTTGTTCAAATGGAGGATTATTCGTCAGCACTCCCACTGGATTGTCATAAATTTTAATTCCATCCTGTACCGCTTCTACGGTTATTGCCTCATCTTTGTCTGCAACAAGCCAGTGCAGTTGTGCCAGAGGCATATTTTTATCAAAAGTTGCGGAAAGTAAATTCATTCGTTCCAGCAACATTCTTGCTTCTTTCACACTGCAGCATTTTCCAAGAATATATGGAATCAACTCAAACTGTGCTATATTATCTTTGTCCTCTTCCTTTTCTTTGTAAACTGCATTTCCAACAAAATTCAGTCCGGCAATTCCAAGACCTTTTTCGTTCACCGCATCATAATAAAGCGGATAATCTTTGGCAATATGTGCCATTCCTATCATGGCATAATGATGCTCCATAGGTTCCATATGCAAAAAGTGAAATGGATAATCCCGCGGCGTAATGGTAATTTCATCCCCATAAGAAAACTCATAATCAAGGGTTCTGCCAAAATAGAAATCTTTTGTTCGATACGTTGCTGCTGTACACATGAAAAATACCTCCTACATTATAACATCTTTCCTGGAAGCGCTGATGATTTTTCACAAAATCTTCTATACACACTCTCCTGTTTTTATTGCTCACCGGTACAAGCATTATTATTTTAAGCTTGTTGTTAGTCTAACATAAAAATTATTAAATAATCCTTATTTTTTTGAAAAAGGCAACCCAGAAAGCATCCCCTGCACCGCTTCAAGTGCATTGCCCTCTGGGTTGTTCCTCTAAATATTACTCTGTTTATTTATCTTGCTTCTGTATCAAAATGGTTTATACATTAACACTGGATACAATCAACTGCATATTTCCCTGTAATTTCACTTCGCCATAACCTGCTGGCAAAATAAAGTGGTCCCCTTTGCGAATCATCTGTCCATTCAGCAGTCCATCCCCATCAATAACGCTCATAATCATAAATGGCTGCTCTTGTTGGAAGGAAAATGCTTTCGTGATATGCAGTTTCCATACATTGTAATACTTGCCGGAAATCAGAAGATTCATCTTATTTTCAGGCAAATCACCTGCATACAGAATACTCTCATCAGCCGGTTTTGCCGGAACCGTAATGACATCCATACTTTTATCAATATGCAGTTCTCTTGGTCCGTCCTCTGTTAATCTGTCATAATCATAAACACGATAAGTAATATCACTGTTCTGCTGTGTTTCCAAAATCATCATGCCACCTTTGATGGCATGAACAGTGCCTGGAGCAATCTGAATGAAATCACCCTTTCTCACTGGAATCTCGCGTATCAGCTCTTTCCATCTTACATTCTGAATCATATCAAACAGCTCTGCCTTGTCCTTCGCGTTATGTCCTATAACCAGGCTGGCATCTTCCGGACAATCCAGTACATACCAACATTCCGTTTTTCCAAGAGAACCATTTTCCTTCTCACCTGCATATACATCATCTGGATGTACCTGAATGCTTAAGTCCTCTTTGGCATCAATGATTTTAACCAGTAAAGGAAATCTGTCCAAATTCAGATGCCCGAATAATTCCGGCTTTTTTTCCCATAATTCGGATAAGGAATATCCTTTATAAATTCCTTCTTTAACAACACAATCACCATTTGGATGTGCACTGACTGCCCAACACTCACCGGTATGATTTCCCGGAATTTCATATGGCCAGTCTTCGCCAAGTCTTTCACCGCCCCACAGCATCTGTTTAAACACTGAATTTAAGAACAACACTGGTGGTTTCGGATGATTAATCTGCAGGGATTTTCCATTCGTTTCTATCACTTTCTGATACCAGTAAGCAGAATCCTTGACAATTCTTTTCTGGGTTGTAAAGTCTACATGAACGATTCCGAAACGTTCCATATACCCCTTATCCCATTCAAAATTATCCAGAAAAGTCCACAAAAAATATCCTCTGACATCAACACCTTCATCATTCGCCTTCTGCAATGCAGATATATACAAATCCAGAAATTCAATCCGGTTCGGGTCATGAACCTGTCCGTCCCCCGATACCATATCATGACAAGACATTCCATTCTCTGTAATATAAAGTGGCATCTTATATCGCTCATAAAGGAACTTAACTCCCCAATAGAAGCAATCCGGTGTCACTGGCCAGTTTGCCGCAGTTTTTGGATATCCTGGTTCCCTGTCCACAAATTCCGGCTCTCCATCTGCGCCAGCCCGGACAATATAACCGTTATAAATATTCTGTCCCATAAAATCTAATGGCTGAGCAATCAGTTTCCTATCTTCTTCTGTTATCACAGGAAGATATTCTTTAAACTTTTCCAATCCCTCTTCTGGATATCTGCCTAAAAAAACAGGGTCTGAAAACCATGCTACATTCCAGGTCCAGTTATCCATTGGATTATAGAAACCAAACAATACTTTTTTAGCCGCTTCAATATCTTCTGGTTTATTACTTTCTGGATACGCCATTCCACAAGTTGGTGCATACCCCACTTTGATAGGTTGTTTTGCATATTTTCTAAGATTAATTACCGCCTGCCCATGTGCACGAAGTGCATTATGTGCAATCTGAAAGGTTTCTGCGTAACTCATTTTCTTGCCCGGTGCCTGAATACCGGACAGATGTCCAAGACCAACGAAGCATTGGGGTTCATTTAATGTAATAAAATATTCGCAGATATCTGAAAAATTTTCCGCTACTACCTTTGCATACTCTCCAAACCACTGAATACTCTCCTCATTCAGCCAGCCGCCTTTATCCTGCAACGCCTGCGGCAGTTCCCAGTGATACATTGTTAAATAGGGAACGATATTATTTTTCTTCATTTCTAAAATCATATTGCGATACAAAGCAATAGCTTTCTCATTTACACGTCCGGTTCCTTCCGGCATGATTCTTGCCCAACTGATTGAAAAACGATATGCTTTGATTCCCAGCAGGCGCATCAATGCATAATCTTCCGGATAACGATGCATATGGTCGCAGGCAACCAATGCATCTTTTCCATCTGGAATCCTGCCTTCTTCTATAAAGGTGTCCCAAATCATTTTTCCTGCGCCATCATCAACATCTCTTCCTTCAATCTGATACGCACTGCTTGCCACGCCCCATACAAAATCTTCTCTAAACATTATGTTTTCTCCTTATTAACCCGATTGACCTTTTATGCTGTCTTTTCCATCCTGCTGTTCTTATGCTTCTAAAACAAATTTCTGCATTGAGTTCTCTAACTCCCCTGCCTGTCTGCTTAATCGTTCTACTTCCTCTTCCAGTTTCCGAACCTCTTCCAACTGATTGGTTACCGTTGCCGTTACTTCTTCTGTGGAAGCTGCCGCCTCTTCTGATACTGCTGAAATACTCTGCACAGAAGATAAAATCTTATCCTTATCCTCTATCATGACCTCCATCTGTCTTGTGATGTCAGATAAGCCTTTTACCAGGGTATCTACCGCCTGTCTGATTTCTCCAAACACAGCTACGGTATCTTCTATATTTTCCACTTGAAGCCGCATAATTCCCTCTGCTTCCTTCGCCGATTTGGTGGTTACAGCAGTTGTTTTCTGGATATTTTCTACAATACTCTTAATCTCATTACCGGCTTCCATAGACTGGTCTGCCAGCTTGCGGATTTCTTCTGCTACAACGGAAAATCCTCTGCCATGCTCGCCTGCCCTTGCTGCTTCGATGGAAGCATTTAAAGACAACAAATTAGTCTGTTGTGCAATGGCATTAATGGTATCAACAATGCTTCCAATATCTTTGGAGCGAATCTGCACATTATTGATATTTTCTGTTAAAACATTTGTGATATGTACTGTCTGCGCCGATTTTTCATTCAATGCCGCCACCAGTTTCTGTCCTTTATCCGAAGTTCTAATCGCAGACTGGACGGATTGCTGCATTTCCAGAGTATTCTCATTGACATCATTCATAATTTGAGAAAATTCTGATACCATTTTCAAAACATGTTCCGTATCGGATGCCTGCAATACCACACCACGTCCTACTTCTTCTATTGCTGTATTGATGTTACTCATAGATTCTACCATATCATCCGTAGTAACGGACAGCCTGTTTGATGTTTTATTTACTTTTTCTCCAAAAATGTGCATATCTGCCAACACTTTACGAATGCTTTGCAACGTCTGGTTCACACTGTTGGACAGCACTTTAAATTCATCCTTTCTTTTTGATGTAAACGCTACAGTCAAATCACCCTCTGCAACCTTCTGCAGTCCGCTTACCATATGACGAACTTCTTTACTGATTCCATCCGACATCTTGTTGCCAATAATAAAAGCAATCACACAGGCAAGTAGCACAATCAGAATGGTAATATTTCGAATCATGGATACTCTTGCCAACACAGTGCTTTGTGGTATCAATGTGCAAATAATCATACCAGTATCGCCGATTGGTGTAAAGGTAAACAGGTATTTTTTTTCTTCATACCGAACATAATCATGTCCTGTATCTTCCGCTTGCCATGCCATATCCATAAAAGCACTGCCTACAAAAACATTTTCTGCGGACAAAGATGATACATTTCTAATTTCTCTTCCATCCGGGGTAACCAGAGCTGCATATCCTTTTTCACCGCAGTCAATGGTATCCAAAAAATTCTCAATCGTATCTTTACGGATATCAATAACCACTAATCCATTATCTTTTGAAAAATGTTTGGTATATGTAATCCCATAATTTTCTGTAGTTACCTGAGTCAGATTATCCAGCGAAGCATGATTTCCTTTCCAGACACCAAGGGTCTTCGAAACACCCTCCACATCCCCTGACGTCATAACTTCTGCGTAAGCTGTATTTGGAATCACCGCTGAAGTTGATGTCATGGCATTGCCATTTTCTGCAAAGGCATAAAAAGATTCCAGATAATCACAGCTTCCTTTCATCATTGTTAATGCAGTTTTCGCAGTTTTATAATAGTTCAAGGATTCCGAATCATTCTTTTTGTAATATTTATGATAGTATTTTTCAAAGTTTTCATTATTGATAATCTCAACTACCCTGGTTTCCACCGTATCACACATAAGTTCCATATAATCACCCATTGCGCTTACCGTATCTTCTGTAGACTTTTCGGCTTCTGTCTTAATACCGCTTGATGCCGTCTGATAGCACACAACTCCCAACAGAATGATTAACGCAATTGGTACCGCAAACGCCATCGTAAGCGCTGTCTTAATCTTTCCATTCCCCCGGAAGGATACCTTGGTGTTATGGTTTCTCTTGATTGTCTTTTTCATGCTGCTCTCCATTTCTGCCTGTTTTTATCATACGAATGAATTCTTTTCCCCAAAGCACTTATATATGATTTTTTTAATCCTTAATGTGATGCAATTATGGATACCAGATAAAAAGGAACTGCATCATCTTCATGGGTTTCTATGATTTTTACTTCCACCGTATGTTTCTTATCTTCAATATGATTTGCCAGGCTTTCCATATAAAGACAATCTCCCCATGTTTCATCAAAGTTTGCATCCAGAATAATTCCGTTTTCTTCCTTCCCATCCACAATGGCAATTGCTATGGGTGCTGGTTTTCTGACTGATTTCCGGTATTGTACTGCAAGCTCCGTACCTTCCACTTCGAAACGGATACTGGCTCCTTTTCTCCATGCCGTAAAACCACCCCGGAACATATCATTGACATATTTTTGCAGCGTATTGTCTGCCTCAAAACCATCGCATATTGGAGTCGAATTATCATTCTGATAACGTCTTGCTTTCTCGTAAGCATTCCTTGTCAATGATTTTTCCGGTATCGCCGGTTTCTCTTCTGGTTCCATTCTTTGTTCATATACTTTTTCCAGAAAATTCGTAATCACTTCCGCAAGCAATGCATGCCCCGCTGTATTCGGATGCAAATCATCCGGTGTAATATCTCTCACTGGAACAGCCCCTGCTATAACCTGCGGATATATGGACGTTTTCATACTCACACTTGGCAGGTCATAATAGGCACCAACTTCTCTATGTTTCTCTTCTGCACTGATTCCTGTATGATAAAACATATTATGTACTAATAAAACTGCCGGCTCATACTTGCTGCCATATATTTTTCTAATAAGGCCTTCGTAGGTTTCCTGAAAGAAATCCGTATTATCATCATTAACCGAAAACTCAATCACCGTAAAATCCGGCTTATACAACAGAACATCCTCATCCGCTCTGGCTACACCAAACTGGGATGTTGTACCTCCAACTCCTGCATTGATATATGTAAAAGCAGTTTTGGGAAATTTTTTCACAAACCATTCATACACAAGATAAGCATAACAATTCGTATACTGCGAAGAAACGGAGCCTTGTGTAATCGAGCCGCCCAAAAAGGTCATTGTCATCCTATCGCCTGCTTCCGCACGCTTCATAAGCTCTTTCATCCGATACAAATTTCCTCTATTTACCCATCCTTCTTCTGCATGAATATCATATCCCATTGCCTTTCCTCCTGATAATAATTTGATTTTTAAGTAATATTAGCTTTTTTTAGCTTTCCATTTGTCGTTTTATTTTTTTGTATTTTTTCATATCTCTTGTTTTTATTCTACTATTCGTTTGTATAATTGACAAGTATAACATATCATTTTTATTATTTTTGTATATCTTTCACAAATATCAAGGTAAAATTTAAGCTAAAATATAGTTAAACATTGCTTAATTGTTTACTCTGTATTTTAGCTCATAATTTTGTATTATTCTCTTGATTCTGGCAAACGCAGTCTGAAAAATCGTTTTGCCATCTGTCGCAGATTGAACGGAAAGATTGGATAAATATAGCTTTTATCTGACAACGTCCGGTTTCCAACAATAGATACCAGCAAAATAATAATTGCTGCAATATAACCATATACATCAAAAAGGGCAGTCAGAATCAAATTGATAATTCTCATAAATTTCAGCGCGTACCCTAATTCATAACTTGACTGAGTATAATTCGCAATTGCCACAAATGCCATATATAACATTACTTCTGAATTAAACCAGCCGCTGTTTACCGAAAACTCTCCCAGAACAAGCGCTGCCATAACGCTAAGTGGAGTACTCAGCATATTCGGCGTATTGATTGCCGCCAGTTTCAAGCCATCAATTGCCAGTTCCAATAACAAAAACTGAATAACCAGCGGAATGTGTGACTCCTCTTTCAGTATAATAAAGCGGAAACTTTCCGGTATCCATTCCGTATTCTGCATCAACAGCAAAAATGTTGGTGTAAGCAGATACGTCATAATTCCAATCAGAAAGCGTGTGATGCGCAGATAAGTTCCTGTAACAGGCGGAAAATAATAATCATCCGCTTCTTCTATAATATCAAAAATAGACGTAGGAACAATCATTGCAGAAGGCGAGTTGTCTACCAGAATAACAATATCTCCTTCCAATATCTGAGCAACCGCTGTATCCGGTCTTTCGGTAAATTTGAACTTTGGAAACGGATTAAACCAGTTTCTCTGATACAGGCATTCTGCAAGGCTTTCCTGATTCATGGTAAGTGCATCCACTTTTATTTCCCCAATTCGCTTTTTGATTCTGTCCAGAAAATCATGGTCGACCCGGTTTTCCATATAGCAGAGCACAATATCGGTTCTGGAACTTTTTCCAGCATTCATCATTTCCATGCGAAGCTCTGAATTACGTATTCGTCGTCTTATAAGTGCAGTGTTAAAAACAACCGTTTCAACAAATCCATCCTTTGAACCGCGCAGTGTCTTATCCTTTTCTGGTTCTTCCACTCCTCTTGATGGATACGTTCTGGAATCAATCAGAATACAGCGTTCGTAGCCATCAACAAAGAGGGCAAAGACGCCAGATAAAATATTATACACAATGTCTTCCCAGTCATCCTTTAAATCTACTTCCACATAGGGCATTGCCTTTTTTGCCATTTCATGTGCATTTTCCGGAAGATTTTCTGGCTTTATTCCAATGAAATATTGCAGCATTTTCATCATCAGTTCATCTTTACAAAAACCATCAATAAAATAAATACAGGCAGTCTTACCACCCACTTCTATCACCCGGTATACAATATCAAAATTTGTATCCGGGCAAAGGCGTTTTGCCAGATAGTCCATATTTTCTTTTACCGATGCAGTCATTCTATTTTGCACAATAAAAAAACTCCTTCCAAGACATTTTTCTTAGTATGTCCCAAAAGGAGTTATCTATTCCATATTTTTACTGTTTTCCAGTACTTCCATGTCCGCCTCTGTCTGCATTTGCCAGACTTGCCACTTCGTCAAACACGATTTTCGGCTGATTCTCCATAATACGGAACTGACAGATTCTGTCATTGACATGAATTTCTGTATCACGCACCGCATACGCCGGCATAAACCACTGGTCATTATCACCGCAATAAGAGCAATCGATAACACCCTGATGATTGGTCTGAATAATACCGTAATTCTTAAAAGTAGAACTTCTCGGTACCACATGAGCCTCATATCCTTTTGGAAGTTCCATAGCAACTCCAAGGGGAATCAGCTTAAATTCTCCCTTTTTTAAAGAGATATCCTCTGCTGCTCTTAAATCAATCCAGTCTGATTTACCATCTATATAGGTAAGTTTTTCAATTTTATCTGTAAAATATTTTATTTTAATCGTTTCCATTCTTTTTGCTCCACTCATTATGAATAATCCCCACAATGCAGCACCGGAGTTACCGGGTCTGTCTGTGACAATGTTTTCTGGACATCAATTACTCGTTGATTTTTACTACCTTTCCAACGCAGTTTCGTGTCCTTCTGTTCCGCAATAAATTCTCCATCCACTAATACATCAATATATTTCATTGCCGGATAATGAAGGACATTTTCCCATACATCACCAGTATAAAGCCATATCGTCTTCTTAGGATATTTTCCCTTAATTTCAGTAATCAGATTCCGTACATCCAATCGATTGGACGGATGAAGCGGGTCACCACCCGAAAAAGTAATACCAGAAATATATGGTTTATCAAGCTGTTCAAAAATTTCCTGCTTCGCCGCTTCATCAAACAGCAGACCACCGTCAGGGTCCCACGTAAGCGGATTCTGGCATTCTTTACAGCAATGGTTACAGCCTGCCACCCACAGAACCACGCGTAGACCGTCCCCATTTAACATATCGTCTTTGGTAATATTGTGATATCTCATTTTCTTACATGCTCTTCCTTTCCGCTATTTCTGCCATTTTGGCATCACTCAGTCTGGTATCCCCATGCACACGAGAATAAGCAAGATAACCATTCATCCGGTCAATTTTCGTCAGATTACGGCTGCCGCAGACCGGACAGACATCCATTTCCAGTTCTTGATGACCGCAATCATCACAATATGCCAGTGAAAGATTGACTCCTTCATAGAAGCCCATATCCATTGCACGTCTGATAAGTGTTTTAATTGCTTCTATATTATAATCAATCGGATATTTTACATATTGAATCTTACCACCGTTTGCCAGTTCCCAGAACCGATACTCCAAATCCTGCTTTTCAATCGGGGTAATATCCTCTGTTACATGACAATGAAAACTGTTCGATACATATTCCTTATCTGAAACGCCTTCCACAATACCGTATTTTGCCCGGAACTGCTTTACCTGCAGTCCGCAAAGATTCTCTGCCGGTGTTCCATAAATCGCATATAAATTGCCATCTTCTTCTTTAAATTCATTTATTTTCTGGTTAATATGCTCTAATACTTCCAGCGCAAACTGTCCGTCTTCCACCAGGGATTTTCCATTATATAATTCCTGCAGTTCATTAAAAGCTGTGATACCAAAACTTGCAGTTGCAGTCTTTAAAATCGGCTTAATTTTATCATGAAGCTGCAGATGACCTCCTAAAAATCCTCCTTCGCAATACGCTAATGGATTCGTAGATGCTCTCATTTCCCCC
>CAYVUF010000015.1:0-18564 GCA_964454605.1 uncultured Bacteroides sp. | reverse complement strand
GACAGCTTTTGGAACTGGTATGCATGAAACGACTCAGTTATGTATTCGTCAGATTAAGAAGTTTTTAACACCGGAAACCGTACTTCTGGATGTGGGAACCGGCAGTGGTATTCTGGCAATTCTGGCATTGATGTATGGTGCCAGAAAGGCAGTCGGAACAGATTTAGACCCTTGTGCAGTAGAAGCGGTGGCACAGAATATGGAAGCGAATGGTATCAATCCAGCAGATTTTACGATGATGATTGGAAATATCATTACGGAGAAAGAAGTGCAGGACAAAGTTGGCTATGCGTGTTATGATATCGTAGTGGCAAATATTCTGGCTGATGTACTGGTGCCATTAACGCCTGTTATTGTAAATCAGATGAAAAAGGGCGGCATTTATATTACTTCCGGTATTATCAATGACAAAGAGGAAACTGTAGTCAATGCGGTAAAAGCGGCAGGACTGGAAGTTTTAGAGGTGACTTATCAGGGCGAATGGGTATCTGTTACCGCCCGGAAAGCATGAGGAATAAAGTCAGAACGATTGCCGGCATTCTGGCATTGTTCTGGATGTGCGTGATATTTTCTTTTTCGGCACAGGAAAAGCAGGAATCCAGTGAGGTAAGTGAGGCATTCAGTTATCGGATGGTAAGTTCCACCGGCGTGCTGTTTCATCTTCATCTGGATGAAGAACAATTGCGCGAAATAGCAGGTGTCATTGAGCACACAGTGAGAAAAGCAGCCCATATGACGGAGTATGGGATTTTATCCATCCTATATTATGTTTGGCTTGGGAAATGGCAGTTTTCCATGAGCAGGAAAAGTATCATGGCAATTATATTTGCGGCTTTGTATGCGGCAAGTGATGAACTGCACCAGCTTTTTGTGCCCGGACGTGCCGGAAGAATCAGTGATGTAATGATAGATAGCACAGGCGCTGTTATTGGTGTGCTTGTGTTTTTGGGAGTAGAGAAATGTATCAGTTTTTTGTGGAACCGTCACAAATCCAGGGGAACCGTATTGTCATAACGGGAAGTGATGTAAATCATATTAAAAATGTTCTTCGCATGAAAGTTGGAGAAGAACTTGCTATCAGCAATGGAATCGATGGAAAAGAATATCGGTGCGGCATAGAAGAATTTGCAGAAGATGAGGTTATTTGTACGCTGCGCTTTGTGAAAGAAGACGGAGTGGAACTGCCTTCCAGAATTTATCTCTTTCAAGGTCTGCCCAAAGCAGATAAAATGGAACTGATTATTCAGAAGGCAGTAGAGCTTGGTGTGTATGAAGTGATTCCGGTGGCAGCCAAGAGGGCAGTGGTGAAACTGGACGAGAAAAAAGCCAGAACCAAAGTTGCACGTTGGCAGGGGATTGCGGAAGCAGCCGCCAAGCAGAGCAAGAGAGGGTTGATTCCACAGGTTCAGAATGTTATGAGCATGAAGGAAGCTGTCAGATATGCACAAAATATGGACGTGAAGCTGATTCCCTATGAATTGGCAGAGGATATGAGCAAAACCAAAGAACTGATAAGTGGGCTGCAGCCCGGTCAGTCGGTAGCTGTTTTTATTGGCCCGGAAGGTGGTTTTGAAGAGAAAGAGATAGCAGAGGCAATGGAGAATGGCATTGTTCCCATTACCCTTGGCAAGCGTATTCTTAGAACGGAAACTGCAGGCTTCACGGTACTGTCATGGCTGATGTATCATTTGGAAGCATAGACTTGCAATCCCAGATTTGAAAGCATGAATTTGAATGCAGAGTAGGAAAAGAAACACGGACCTTGACATAAATTGTGGATGTGCAGAAATGGAAATTAGGATGTCAAAAGGTACTTTTTCAACATATATTACAATATAGGATGCTTAGTTAGAAATGTGGATTAAGATATAGAAAAAGAAATAGAAATAGGAGTTGTTATGGAAGTATATTTGGATAATTCGGCTACGACCAGATGCTTTGATGAAGTAGCACAGCTTATGATGAAGATAATGTGTGAAGACTACGGTAACCCTTCCAGTATGCATCATAAGGGCGTAGAAGCAGAGCAGTATTTACGATATGCGCGAGAAACACTTGCCAGAATACTGAAAGTAAATGAAAAAGAAATTCTCTTTACCTCTGGCGGAACGGAGTCTGATAATATAGCACTGATTGGTACCGCAATGGCGAATCATCGGGCAGGAAGACATCTTATCACAACACAGATAGAACATCCGGCAATCTTGCAGACCATGCGTTATCTGGAAGAACAGGGATTTCGGATTACCTACCTTCCTGTAGATAAGCAGGGCAGAATTCGTTTAAGTGATTTGGAAAGAGCCATGACAAAGGATACCATTCTGGTTTCCATTATGCACACAAATAATGAAATTGGTTCACTTCAGCCGATTGCAGAAGCAGGAGAACTCATTAAGAGAATCAATCCTAAAACAGCATTTCATGTGGATGCGGTACAGGGATTTGGTAAATTCCGTATTTATCCTTCTCGTATGAAAATTGATTTGCTTTCTGTCAGCGGACATAAGATTCATGGTCCCAAAGGCGTGGGTTTTCTGTATGTTAATGACAAACTGAAAATCAGTCCGATTATGTATGGCGGTGGACAGCAGAAGGGTATGCGCTCGGGGACGGAAAATGTTCCGGGAATTGCGGGACTTGCAAAAGCGGCAGAAATGATGTATAAAAATCTGGATGCAGATATGGAGAGAATGTATGCACTGCGGGATATGTTTGTGGAAGGTGTTTCCAGAATAGAGGATGTCAGAGTGAATGGCTGTCCGGGGAAAGACAACGCAGCACATATTGTCAGTCTTTCGGTCAGAGGGATTCGAAGTGAAGTACTGCTGCATGCGTTGGAGGACAGAGAAATTTATGTTTCTGCCGGAAGTGCATGTGCATCAAACAAACCACAGACTTCTGCCACGCTGAAGGCAATCGGTCTGGAAAGGGATTTACTGGATTCTACGATTCGCTTTAGTTTTTCAGTTTTCACAACCCAAGAGGAAATAGAGTATACTTTGCAGGCATTATATGATATGATACCTGCGCTTAGAAGGTATACCAGACATTAGGATATAGAGGCAGGATTTGCAAGTGCTCTGGTTAGGGATTGCGGATCCTGCATAGGAAAAGACAAGGAGGTTTTATGTTTACAGCTTTTTTGATTAAGTATGCCGAAATTGGCGTAAAAGGAAAAAACAGATATCTTTTTGAGGATGCACTGGTAAAACAGATTAAACATTCTCTGAAAAAATGCGAAGGAGAATTCGCAGTTCGTAAGACGGATGGCAGAATCTACGTGGATGCGGTTACGGATTTTGACTATGAGGAAACCGTAGCAGCACTGCAGAAGGTATTCGGTATTTCTGGTATCTGTCCTATGGTTTATGTAGAAGATGAAGGCTTTGAGAAACTGGGAGAACGGGTTGTCAGATACATTGATGAAGTGTATCCGGACAAGCATAAGACATTCAAAGTGGCAGCCAGAAGAGCACGTAAGAATTATCCGTTAAATTCCATGGAAATGAATGTGGAAATGGGCGGCATCATTCTGGATGCTTATCCGGAAATGCGAGTGGATGTACATAAGCCGGATATTATGTTAAACATTGAAGTGCGGGATAAGATTTACATTTATTCTGAAATTATTCCGGGACCGGGCGGCATGCCAGTCGGTACTGGCGGAAAGGCAATGTTATTGTTATCCGGTGGAATTGATTCTCCGGTTGCCGGCTATATGATTGCCAAACGTGGTGTGAAACTGGATGCGGTTTATTTCCATGCACCGCCATATACTAGTGAACGTGCGAAACAGAAAGTGATTGACCTGGCAAAGAAAGTTGCCCAGTATACCGGACCGATTTATTTACACATTATCAATTTTACTGAGATTCAGCTTTATATTTATGACAAATGTCCCCATGATGAGCTGACGATTATTATGCGCCGCTATATGATGCGTATTGCAGAGCATATTGCGAAGGAAACAGAATGTCTGGGACTTATTACAGGCGAAAGTATTGGACAGGTGGCTTCCCAGACCATGCACAGCCTGGCAGCAACCAACGAAGTGTGTGAACTTCCGGTTTACAGACCATTAATCGGTTTTGATAAAATGGAAATTGTAGATGTTTCTGAGAAGATTGATACCTATGAAACCTCTATTCTGCCTTATGAAGATTGTTGTACGATTTTCGTGGCAAAACATCCGGTGACAAAACCGAATCTGAACATTATCAGAAGACATGAAGAAAATCTGAAAGAGAAGATAGATGAATTAGTGCAGACTGCGTTAGACACAGATGAGGTGATTATTGTTTCTTAGTCTGATTGTTTCTTAGTCTGAATGACTGGTTTTTCTGATGGAAACAGGATAATAAAAATGGTATCACAGGATAAATCTTGTGATACCATCAATTTCTTTTTTTGTTTGAATTCTATGCTGTTATGTAGGAGCCTTAGCTTACATAATGTAAGGTTTTAAAGCTTCCATAACATCCTCAGCACCATCTTCTGCATGGATATTTAAATCGATTGGTTTAGATAAATCTAAGCTGAAGATACCCATGATAGATTTTGCATCGATAACGTATCTGCCAGATACTAAATCAAAATCATAATCAAATTTTGTAATATCATTTACAAAAGATTTTACCTTATCAATAGAATTTAAAGAAATTTGTACTGTTTTCATTTAAGAACTACCTCCTTCTTTTTTCATACCTTCTGCTATAATACTAAATGTTGGAAGAATAAAAGTCAATGATAAAACAATACAAAAAATGCGGAGATTACTATGAAAAGTGTAGCATTACATAATCTTGGATGTAAAGTAAATGGCTATGAAATGGAAGTTATGCAACAAATGTTACAAGAAAATGGCTATAAAATTGTACCATTTGATGAACAGGCCGATATTTACATTGTTAATACGTGTACCGTAACCAATATTGCGGACAGAAAAAGCAGGCAGATGCTTCATCGTGCTAAAAAAATGAACCCGGATGCAGTCGTTGTAGCAGTTGGATGTTATGTACAGACAGGCGAAGAAACGGTGGAAAAGGATGAAGCAATTGATTTGGCTATCGGCAATAACCGGAAGAAAGAGCTGGTTGCCATTCTTGAAAATTATTTGTCAGAAAGGGAAACCAGAATGGCAGATACACAGGAAAATGCAGAAGAAGCGATGAAGCGATATGCCAAAAAGGATATCATTGATATCAACCATACGGATGAATATGAAGAAATGACTCTGACTGGAAGTATGGAACATACAAGAGCCTATGTGAAGATTCAGGATGGCTGTAACCAGTTTTGCTCTTACTGTATTATCCCTTATGCCAGAGGAAGAGTCCGCAGCCGCAAAGAAGAAGATGTGCTTGCAGAGGTGGAAGGCATTGTAAAACAGGGATATCAGGAGATTGTCCTGACCGGAATCCATATCAGCTCTTATGGAATTGACAGAGGTGAGGCAGGCCTTCTGCAATTGATAGAGAAGCTGAATCAGGTAGAAGGATTGAAAAGAATCCGGTTAGGCTCTTTGGAACCAAGAATTATTACTGAAGAATTTGCAAGACGGATGAGTGAATTGGAGAAACTATGTCCTCATTTTCATCTGTCACTGCAAAGCGGTTGTGATGAAACCCTCCGGCGTATGAATAGACATTACACCACAGGGGAATACTTGGAAAAAGTGGAACTGTTACGCAGATATTTTGAGAATCCGGCAATTACAACGGATGTTATTGTTGGATTTCCGGGAGAAACAGAGGAAGAATTTGCAGTCACAGAGAAATTTCTGGAGCAGGTGCATTTTTATGAGATGCACATTTTCAAATATTCCAAACGACAGGGTACCAGAGCAGCAGTCATGGAACATCAGCTTACGGATGCAGAGAAGACGAAACGTAGCAACAGACTGATGCAATTAGAACATAAAATGTCGGAAGAGTATCGGCGTTCTTTTATCGGAAGCGAAGTAGAAGTTCTGTTTGAGGAAGAAAAGGAAATAGATGGCTGCATTTATCAGACCGGGCATACCAGACAATATATCAAGGTAGTGAAACAGACCCGGGAGAATTTGAGTAATTGCATCGTGAAAGGAACCATTACTGGATTTTTGCAGGAAGATATTATGGTAATGTCGTAGAAGGATGCAGGTTTGTGATAGAATGAATGATTGAATTTTGTGCTCAGATGGGTTATGATAGCAATAATGGCAGAAGTAGCTTTGAGAAGTCACATCTGGGGTATGATTTAAAAACGAATAGATAAGGGCGTGAAAAAATGCAGGATTTGGAAAATACACAATACTTTAGAGTAGAAACAGAACCGGAAACGGGTGTGAAGCTGGTGCTTTCAACTGTTTATGAAGCACTGACAGAGAAGGGATATAATCCGGTGAATCAGATTGTGGGTTACATTATGTCCGGAGATCCAACATACATTACCAGTCATAAGAACGCAAGAAGCATGATTATGAAGGTGGAGCGCGATGAACTGGTAGAGGAGATGCTGATAGAATACATTAGAAATTCATTGAAAAAATAGGATGGATGCAGGGTACGGAATATGAGAATCATGGGTTTGGATTTTGGGTCGAAAACAGTAGGTGTAGCAATCAGCGACCCTCTTTTGATTACAGCACAAGGGATTGAAATTATCAGAAGAAAAGATGAGAATAAGCTGCGGCAGACATTGGCGCGGATAGAAGAGCTGATTACGGAGTACGAGGTAGAGGAGATTGTTTTAGGCTTGCCCAAAAACATGAACGATACGATAGGCGTGCGCGCTGAACTTTCTCTGGAATTTAAAGAGAAACTGGAACGAAGAACAGGACTGCCGGTGCATATGTGGGATGAAAGACTGACCACCGTAGCAGCAGACAAGACCATGATGGAAGCCGGCATCCGGAGAGAACATAGGAAAGAATATGTGGATAAGATAGCAGCAACATTCATTTTGCAGGGATATCTGGATTATCTTGCCAATAAGGAGAAGATTTAAGTGGAGAAAATTGTTTTCAGACCAGAAGGCGAAGAAGCGGTAGAATTTTACATTTTGGAACAGACAAGAATCGGCGGCAGAGATTATATTCTGGTGACCGATACAGAAGAAGATGATGGAGAGGCTCTTATTTTAAAGGATATGTCACAGTCCGATGAAGAAGAGGCTGTTTATGAAATTGTGACAGAAGATGATGAATTGAATGCAGTTGCGGCTGTGTTTGAAAATATGTTGGAAGATATTGAATTATCATAAGACTGGTTTGTTGCAGTGGGAGTGTTATGCCAGACGGGGACAGAGCGGAGCCTGTATTACAGGAAATACCCGTTAGCTTTTGGTGCAAAAAAACATTCTGTGGTAATTTGTGTCTTCTGGAAAGAAGATGGAGGAAATTTGATTGAAGAAAAAAGAACAGATAGCAGCTTCCAAGCTGAAAATTATTCCTTTGGGCGGTTTGGAGCAGATTGGACTTAATATTACTGCCTTTGAATATGAGGACAGTATTATTGTTGTGGATTGTGGATTGTCTTTTCCGGAGGACGAAATGTTAGGGATTGACCTTGTTATTCCGGATATTACTTATTTGAAGGATAATATTAGCAAAGTCAAAGGATTTATGATTACCCATGGGCACGAAGACCATATTGGAGCATTGCCATATGTGTTGAAGGAACTCAATATTCCTATTTATGCAACCAAACTGACAATGGGAATTATTGAAAACAAGTTAACGGAACACGATCTGATGAATTGTACCAAACGTAAGGTTGTGAAATTTGGACAATCCATTAACCTGGGTCAGTTCCGCATCGAATTTATCAAAACCAATCACAGTATTGTGGATGCAGCAGCACTGGCAATTTATTCACCAGCCGGTATTGTGGTGCACACTGGAGATTTTAAAGTTGATTATACACCGGTGTTTGGAGATGCAATTGATTTACAGCGTTTTGCTGAGATTGGCAAAAAGGGCGTACTTGCTCTTATGTGTGACAGCACCAATGCAGAACGTCCGGGATTTACACCATCCGAGCGGACTGTGGGTAAAACGTTTGATACACTTTTCTCAGAGCACAAGGATACCAGAATCATTATTGCAACTTTTGCATCCAATGTAGACCGGGTGCAGCAGATTATCAACTCCGCAGATAAATTTGGCAGAAAAGTAGTGGTAGAAGGCAGAAGTATGGTAAATATTATTGAAACAGCTTCTGCATTAGGGTATTTGCATATCCCGGATTCCACGTTGATTGATATTGAACAATTGAAAAATTATCCAAGTGAAAAGACCGTTATTATTACTACCGGAAGCCAGGGAGAAAGTATGGCTGCTTTAAGTCGTATGGCAAGCGGTATGCACAAAAAGATTTCCATTGTTCCGGGTGATACGGTAATCTTTTCTTCCAATCCGATACCGGGTAATGAAAAAGCAGTTACCAATGTAATCAATGAACTGCTGTTAAAAGGGGCAGATGTTATTTTCCAGGATGTGCATGTTTCCGGACATGCTTGTCAGGAGGAAATTAAACTGCTTTATACTTTAGTACATCCAAAATATGCAATTCCAGTGCATGGTGAGTACAAGCATCTGAAAGCGCAGGCAAAGATTGCAAACGAACTGGGCATTGAGAAAGAAAATATTTTCATTCTGCACTCTGGTGATGTACTGGAACTGGATAAGGAACGGGCAGAAGTTACAGGAAAAGTTCCGGTTGGAGCGATTTTGGTAGACGGACTTGGTGTCGGAGATGTGGGAAATGTGGTTTTAAGAGATAGACAGCATCTGGCACAGGACGGTATTATGATTGTGGTACTGGCACTGGATTCCTATAACAGCCAGTTAATATCAGGACCGGATATTGTATCAAGAGGTTTTGTGTACGTAAGAGAATCGGATGAACTGTTAGAAGAGGCAAGGGTTTTAGTAAACAATGCTGTTTTGAATTGTCTGGATAAAGGTCAGACAGACTGGGGCAAACTAAAGTCAACGATTAAAGATACCTTAAGTGAGTATGTATGGAAAAAGACGAAGAGAAGACCAATGATTCTTCCGATTATCATGGAAGTCTGAGAAGCTGTGATTCAGTACAGAATTTTCAGGCATATGGTGTCTATGGAATAGAGAAAAGAACAGGATACACAGAAAGCGGGTAAGAGTATGACAGAAAGTATCGTAGTTAAGGCAGTAGACAGATTGGTGGAAGAGATTAAGAAATCGGATACCTATGTAGAATATGATTTTCAGCGTGACAAACTTAAAAAGCAGCCGGAACTGTTTGCGAAGGTAAAAGAGTACCGCCAGAGAAATTTTGATTTGCAGAACAGTGAACAGGGAGATGATTTGTTTGAAAAAATCGATGCCTTTGAGAGAGAGTATGAAGACTTTCTTGCGATTCCGTTAGTTGCAGATTTTCTGGAAGCGGAACTGGCATTTTGTCGTATGATGCAGGAAGTAAATATGCGTATGACAGCGGAACTGGATTTTGAATAGTTGAATCGTTGCAGAAGAAGAAAGAATCGGAGGAATGAAAATGAACGCGAAACAGTTGGTGGCTTCTATTACAGAAACCATAGTCAAAGTAGTAATCGCTGTGTTTATTATCATGTTTGTATATGATACAGGGATAAAAGCATATGATTTCGGTTATCGTGTTTTTGCAGAAGAGCCGATGACAACTGGGGAAGGCAGAATTATCAGCGTTTACATTGAGGAAGGAGATTCTGCGAAAGATATTGGCGTGAATTTGCAGGAAAAAGGTCTGATTCGGGATGCCAATCTGTTTTTTGTACAGGAACTTCTGTCAGAGAATCATGGACAGATAAAACCGGGCATTTATGATTTAAACACTTCCATGAGCAATAGTGAGATGATAACAATTATGTCAGCAGAAACGGTGGAAGAAATGGAAGAAGATTAATGTGAAAAATAAGTTAGATAGCTTATTTTATCACACTGCTATTTGTTTATAAGCAAAGCAAATAACTCTGATGGCAAACAAGAAATACAAAAGGAGTCAATCATGATAGTAGATGAGCGTACCGTAGCGTTTATCAACTCTCTGGATGCGGGCAACACTCCCTTTTTAAATGAAATAGAGAAAGAAGCGAAGAAAACCAATGTACCGATTATCCGAACAGAGATGCAGAGTTTTATGAAATTGCTTCTGGCAATGCATAAACCTATGTCAATTCTTGAGGTAGGGTGTGCCATTGGTTTTTCTGCGTTATTGATGAGTGAATATGCCCCGGCAGGATGTAAGATAACAACAATTGAAAAATATGAGAAAAGAATCCCCATAGCAAGAGCAAATTTTAAAAGGGCGGGGAAGGAAGATTCGATTACGCTGTTAGAAGGAGATGCAATGGACTGGCTGAAAAAGCTGGAAGGACCTTATGATTTTATCTTTATGGATGCGGCGAAAGGGCAGTATATTCATTTTCTGCCGGACATTCTGCGCCTTTTGAAACCGGCTGGGATTTTGTTGTCGGATATGTTTTGCAGGATGGAGATATTATCCAGTCCCGATATGCAGTAACCAGAAGAAATCGAACTATTCATACCCGTATGCGGGATTATTTATATGAACTGAAACATCATCCACAATTGGAAACAGCGATTCTTCCGGTAGGAGATGGCATTACGTTAAGCGTGCGGAAAGCATGAGAAAGGCATTGTGATATGAGAAAACCAGAGTTATTGATTCCGGCAAGCAGTCTGGAAGTTTTGAGAACAGCAGTTATGTTTGGAGCAGATGCGGTATATATTGGAGGAGAAGCATTTGGTCTTCGTGCCAAGGCAAAAAATTTTACCAAAGAAGAGATGGCACAGGGGATTGCATTTGCACATGAGCATGGAGTACGTGTTCACGTAACAGCTAATATTCTGGCACATAATTATGATTTAGATGGTGCAAGAGAATATTTCAAAGAGTTGAAGGAAATGAAACCGGATGCGCTGATTATTGCGGACCCGGGAATGTTTACCTTGGCAAGAGAAATCTGTCCGGAGATTGATATTCATGTATCTACCCAGGCAAATAATACAAACTATCTGACCTATCAGTTCTGGTATAAGCAGGGAGCCAGAAGAGTTGTTTCAGCAAGAGAACTATCCCTTCGGGAGATTAAGGAAATCCGGGAAAAGATACCGGAGGATTTAGAAATTGAAAGTTTTATTCATGGTGCTATGTGTATTTCTTATTCGGGAAGATGTCTGCTGAGCAGCTATTTTACTGGAAGGGATGCGAATCATGGAGCTTGTACGCACCCTTGCCGCTGGAAATATGCGCTGATGGAAGAAAAAAGACCGGGTGAGTATCTGCCTGTATTTGAAAATGAACGGGGAACTTATATTTTTAACTCCAAAGATTTGTGCATGATTGAACATATTCCGGAGATGATAGAGGCTGGGATTGACAGCTTCAAAATTGAGGGCAGAATGAAAACAGCTCTGTATGTGGCAACGGTTGCACGTACTTATCGCAAAGCCATTGATGATTATCTGGAATCAGAAGAAAAATATCGTGCCAATATGGACTGGTATAAAGCAGAAATTGCAAAATGTACTTATCGTCAGTTTACCACTGGCTTCTATTTTGGGAAACCGGATGAAACGACACAGATTTATGATAACAACACCTATGTAAATGAATACATTTATCTGGGAATCGTGGGAACGTTAGTACCAGAACCGGGCTGTCAGGAAGCTGCTTGGGAAACAGAGAACAAGCAGGTATGTGCGCGCATTGAACAGAGAAACAAGTTCTGCGTAGGAGATGAAATTGAAATTATGAAACCGGACGGTACGAATGTTCCGGTTCGGGTGCTTGCGATGTATAATGAGGAAGGAGAAGCGGTAGATAGCTGTCCTCATTCCAAACAACTGATAGACGTGAAATTATCCGAAGCACCGGCTCCTTATGATATCCTCAGAATTGCGAATCAGGAAAAATAGTTGACCGCTGTAAGGCTCGTATTGTACAATGTGAACAGTGAACTTTAGGATATTAAAGTGACAGAGATATTCTGGGAAAGGAATTGGGAGCATAGAATGAGCGAAGTGTTTAATGTGGAAGAAATTTTTGCGCAGAATGTATTTACACTTGCAAAAATGAGAGAACGTCTGCCGAAAAACGTATACAAGGAAGTAGTAAATGTGGTGGAACAAGGCGGCGAGCTGACAATGGGTACAGCTAATGTAGTTGCCAAAGCAATGAAAGACTGGGCAGTGGAGCATGGGGCGACACATTATACACACTGGTTTCAGCCGCTTACTGGTATTACGGCAGAGAAACATGATTCTTTTGTAACACATCCAGATGAAACAGGCAAAATGATTACGGAATTTTCCGGCAAAGAGCTGATTAAAGGTGAGCCGGATGCTTCGTCCTTCCCATCGGGTGGTTTACGTGCTACGTTTGAGGCAAGAGGATATACGACATGGGATATTACATCACCGGCATTTATCAAAGAAACAGCAACCGGCCCGACCCTGTGCATTCCAACCGCATTTTGTTCTTATAAAGGTGAAGCACTGGATAAAAAAACTCCTCTTCTTCGGTCCATGGAGGCATTAAGCAAACAGGCAATCCGCATTGTCCGGTTGTTTGGCAATACCGAAGCCAAAAAAGTTACCCCTTCGGTTGGAGCAGAACAGGAATATTTCTTAGTTGACCAGAAAAAAGCATTACAAAGAGAAGACATTATTTTTGCAGGAAGAACTTTATTTGGGGCACCGGCTCCCAAGGGTCAGGAAATGGATGACCACTATTTCGGTGTTATCAGAGAACGAGTTGGTTCTTATATGCATGATGTGAATATGGAACTGTGGAAACTTGGGGTAACTTCCAAGACACAGCATAATGAAGCTGCTCCGGCACAGCATGAGCTGGCACCAATTTATGAATCTGCCAATGTGGCAGTAGACCATAACCAGCTCGTTATGGAAACTTTGAAACGAGTGGCAGGTCAGCATGGCCTGCGTTGTATGTTGCATGAGAAGCCATTTGCAGGTGTGAATGGCTCCGGTAAACATAACAACTGGTCGATTACAACGGATAATGGGGTAAATTTATTAGAGCCGGGTCAGACTCCGAATGAAAATATTCAGTTTTTATTAGTACTTGCCTGTATCATGAAAGCGGTAGATACCCATGCAGATTTGCTTCGCCAGAGTGCATCTAATGTAGGAAATGACCACAGACTTGGAGGTTATGAAGCACCTCCGGCAATTATTTCCATTTTCCTGGGAGAACAGTTGGAGGATGTGGTAGAGCAGTTAGTGGAAACGGGAAAAGCGGATTCTTTGAAGGAAGGCGGCGTTTTAAGAACGGGTGTTTCTACGTTGCCGGATTTTATTAAGGATGCAACAGATAGAAACAGGACTTCTCCATTTGCGTTTACGGGAAATAAATTTGAGTTTCGTATGGTTGGCAGTGAAGATTCCATCGGCAGTCCGAATACGACACTGAATGCGATTGTGGCAGAAGCCTTCTGTGAAGCAGCAGACAGACTGGAGGCAGCAGAAGATTTTGACCTGGCTGTCCATGATTTAATCAAAGAATATATGACAAAACACCAGAGAATTATTTTCAATGGAAATGGTTATGCACCGGAGTGGAAAGAAGAAGCCGAGAGAAGAGGACTTCCGAATATTCCGTCCATGGTGGAAGCAGTCGATACGCTGACTACACCAAAAGCCATTCATCTGTTTGAAAAATTCGGTATATTTACAGAGGCAGAATTGCGTTCACGTGCTGAGGTTTTGTATGAAACATATGCCAAAACTATCAATATCGAGGCTCTTACCATGATTGATATGGCAAATAAGCAGATTATTCCGGCAGTGATTGGATTTTGCAAAACGCTGGCAGATACAACCGTAACCATCAAAGAAGCAGGTGGAGATACAACGGTTTCCGCAGATTTATTGAAAGCGGTATCAGAAAAATTGACCGAAACAAAAAATGCAACCAATCATCTGATTGCAGTAGAAAAACAGGCATCTGCTATGCCTCAGGGAAAAGACCAGGCATTCTATTATCACAATGAGGTGATAGAGGCAATGAACAGCTTGCGTAAACCAGCAGATGAATTAGAGAGAATGGTGGATAAGAAAGTATGGCCATTCCCTACATATGCAGATTTATTGTTTGAAGTTTAAGTGATAGATAGGGCGGAAAATCTAAGGTTTCTGCCCTTTTTGAAAAAAAATTAAAAAAATTGAAAAAATTTCAAAAAAACACTTGCAATTTGAAGAAACATACTGTATACTTCCTAATTGTAGTGCTGATGGGCTATCGCCAAACGGTAAGGCAACGGACTCTGACTCCGTCATTTCAAGGTTCGAATCCTTGTAGCCCAGTGAGAAACCCCGATGAGTTTTCATCGGGGTTTTGTTGATTCTGGCAAAATACAAAAGCATTTGTATAGAAGAAAAGAAAGAAGGCAGCGGATGTACACTTTTCAGAGCAGAATACGATACAGCGAAGTGGGAACGGATGGAAATCTGACTTTAGAGTCAATGTTAGATTACTTTCAGGATTGTTCTACATTTCATTCGGAAGATTTGGGACTTGGAATCGAATATTTGAAAAAGCATCAGGCAGCATGGGTCCTTTCAGCATGGCAGATTGTTGTGAATCGATATCCTCGTTTGAATGAGTCTGTCACGATTGGAACAGCACCCTATGATTTTAAAGGATTTATGGGGAGCCGTAATTTCTGGATGGATACAGAAGCAGGAGAAAGACTGGCATATGCCAATTCTATCTGGTCCTTGATAAATACAGAAAAGGGTGTGCCTGTGAAGCCGACGAAGGAAATGTTGGATGGGTATGTCCTTGCGGAGAAACTAGATATGAATTATGCGCCTCGTAAAATCGCAGTTCCGGCTTTCGGAAGCGGACAGGAAGAGGTTATTGTGCGCCCTCATCATCTGGATACCAATGGGCATGTTAACAATGGACAATATGTGCGGATGGCAATGGATTATGTGCCTAAGGACTTTCAGATTTATCAGCTTCGTGCAGAATATAAGAAACAGGCAGTATTAAATGACAGAATTATCCCATGGGTGGCAGTTGACGAAGCGACAGACCGATATACAATATGCTTAAATGGGGAAGATGGCAAACCGTACAGTATAATAGAACTGGAAGGCAGAAATGAGGATTAGTTATGATAGCATTAGGTGAAGTACAGACATTAAAGATTGTGAAAAAAGTAGATTTTGGTGTTTATCTGGCAGAGAGCAGAGAAACCAGTGAGGAACGAGTTCTTCTTCCGGCAAAACAGGTACCGGAAGGAAAAGAAATTGGTGATACTATAGAAGTATTTATTTATCGTGATTCCAAAGACCGTCTGATTGCGACCACCAACACACCCCGGCTTACGCTTGGAAAGGTTGCCAGATTGCAGGTTGTCCAGACAGGCAAAATTGGTGCTTTTCTGGATTGGGGATTAGAAAAGGATTTGCTGCTGCCCTTCAAAGAACAGACAAAAAAAGTCCGGGAGGGGGAAGAGTGTCTGGCAGCGCTTTATATTGATAAAAGCAACCGGTTGTGTGCAACCATGAACGTTTATCCCTATTTGCAGCAGAACAGTCCTTATCAGCAGGAAGACAGAGTACAGGGTACTGTTTATGAAATCAGTGAGAACTTTGGTGCTTTCGTGGCAGTGGATGACATTTATTCCGGTCTGATTCCCAAGAAAGAGATGTATGGAGAGGTACAGATTGGACAGCCGATTACAGCCAGAGTTACTGCAGTGAAAGAAGATGGCAAACTGGACTTGAGCATTCGTGAGAAGGCATATTTGCAGATTGAGAAGGATGCGGAGAAAGTACTGCAGATTCTGGACAGCTTTGATGGAGTACTGCCATTTTCTGATAAAGCATCGCCAGAAACTATCCGCCGGGAAACACAGATGAGCAAAAATGAATTTAAACGGGCAGTAGGGCATCTTTTAAAAGAGAAAAAAATAACCATTGGGGAAAAATCCATACGCAAATTGTAAAAACTTGCACTTTTGGAGAATATAGTATAATCTATAAATGAGAAATTATGAAAATTTAAGAATGAGGAAAGGAAAGTACCGGGAAGAGGTACAAGGTGAGAATTATGAAAATTCAGAACATCAGAGATATTGACAAATTTTTTAAGGTAGTAGATAGCTGCAAGGGCAAAGTTGAGTTAGTAACAGGTGAAGGGGACAGATTGAACCTGAAATCTAAACTTTCCCAGTATGTATCTTTGGCAAACATCTTTTCAGATGGAACCATCGATGAGCTGGAAATCATTGCTTATGAAGCAGAAGATACAGATAAATTAGTTAATTTTATGATAGAAGGTTAAGCGCATATGAACAGTAGAAAGGTAAACTGGCTGTATCTGGCAATTATACTTTTTGATTTCCTGGTAATTGTGCTACTTAATGTGGTTTACTATTATTCGGGAGGCAGAGTACAGATTAATATTGTACTGAATCTGCTTATCAGCCAGTTGATGTTGGTAGTCCCTACATTCATTTGTTCCCTGAGTTCCAGAAGCAGCTTGAATGAATTGCTGGGATACCATAGAATCAGAATATCGTCAGTGTTTATGATTATTCTGTATACCTTTTTATGTATGCCTTTAATGACAGCCATTAATGCGATATCCATGTTGTTTGTGGACAATGCGGTTAATTCGGTCAGTGGAGAAATTTTACAGATGCCTTTTCCGGTTATGCTGTTTATGATGGGAATGTTCGGACCGTTTTGTGAGGAATTTGTATTCCGGGGAATGATATATCGGGGACAGAAAAATTCTGGCTCTGTTCTCCGGGCAATTGTTTTATCTTCCCTGTTATTCGGCTTGATGCATATGAATTTCAATCAGGCAGCTTATGCATTTGCAATCGGAGTGATGTTTGCACTGTTGATAGAAGCAACTGGAAGTCTGTGGGCCTCCACCATTGCCCATATGGTAGTGAATATGCAGCAGGTATGTCTGATGTATATTGTCGAAAAGCTATCGCCGGGAACTTATACCGGAGGTATGGTGGATGAGATAGCAACGAAAGAAATGCTGCTTATGGCAATTGGACCATATCTTCTGGCAGCGGTTGTCTGTACTGCATTGGCAGTTTGTGTACTGGTCTGGATTGCAGGCAATGAAAATCGGACAGAGCATCTGAGAAGCATCTGGGCAAAGCGGAAAGATAAAAGTGAGAAGATGGTTACCTTGCCTCTGATTATTGGAATTGTATTAAGTGTTGGGTATATGATTTTTGAACTGGTGTGGTTTGCCTAAAAGGCGGATGCAGTTGAGCAAATGGGATAAAAGAAAAACGTCACGGAAGAATTCCAGTGACGTTTTCGTATCTTGTGTCTGCTTATCAGACATACATATCAAAATTAGCTCCGATAGCAGGATTTACAGAAAGCTCCATAGCAGAAGCATCTATCATGCTTGTTATCTGGTTTCCGGCAACAGCGGCAGTATCCAAAGACTGACTGAGCATTGCAACACCAAAAGCCGATTGTACTTGAGAAGCAGACATTGCCATTGATAATTGTGCGATATCCATATCTGCACCACCCTTTCTTTTTATGATTGGATTTACAAATCACAAAGAATCAATTAGTATAAGAGAAGTATAACATATAAGTATTGAGAAAACCATATGAAAAAGATAAATCTTTTAGGAATAAACTTGCAGGACCGTTATGTAAAAGAGTCATTGAATGTGGCAGAAGGATTTTTACAGGAAGGTGCTGTGCACACAATTTTATATATTACGATTCCTGTTCTTATGGAACTGAGTAAAAATGAAACCTGTAAAGAATGGGTGGAAGCGGCGGACTTGACGTTATGGGGGGATACCGAAATCCTGAAAGCAGCAGAGGTTACTGCGCGCAGCAGATATCGGGAAGTGACGGAAAAGGAATTTTTAAAAAATTTCCTGCGGAAACTGGCAGGTACGCACAAATCGGTTCTAGTACTTGCAGATTCAGAAGAGCATGCCAACCAGTTAAAACAGGAGCTGTTGGAACTGCAGGAGGGAGTTGTTGTGGTGGGCACAATGGCGATTTCGGGAACGGAAGAACTGCAGGAAGGTGTTATCAATCAAATTAATATGATAGCACCTGTTGTTACCGTAGCCAGAATGCCTTTTTCTATGCAGCAGAAATGGCTGGAACAGACGAAGCCTTATATGAATACAGGAATCTGGATTGGATTACCGGAACACATGAGTTGTGTCCGGAAGAAGGAAATGCCGCATAAAAAAATGGGCAGACAGATACTGAATGCGCTGTTTTCCAGACAGGTAAATAAATATAAAAAATAGAGAGGGTTGTCCGCTCTATTTTTTTGTATAGTTTGTCTAAAAGTTTTTTCGGAAAATTCTGTCTTTTTCGCTTAAAATTACACAAAAAAATAATGATTTGAGGTAGATTTTTTTGTTAATATAGATTAAAATAAAAAGCAGACGTGGTATTTTGCAAAAATTAGGCAGGGTGAATGTTGTCTAAATTGCTTAAAAAAAATTGGCAAAACGACAATATTACAAGTGACTAATCTATATTTAAAGGGG
>CAYVUF010000014.1:0-19144 GCA_964454605.1 uncultured Bacteroides sp. | reverse complement strand
CTTCTGCTTTGGATACAGCCTGTTCCGGAGTCGGTTGGATTGGATGATTTTTAGGCTTGCCATTGGAGTAATCCGTTCCTCGACATTTCACACCTAAAACTTTGTTTTCTTTTCCAAATAATCTGTCATATTCCTTGTCAACAATAGCAGCCGCCTTTGGACTCATGGATATATACTTCTTAACAATTTCTCTCCAATATGCAAGTTCTCCTGTTTCACCTGTTAGAAACTTTATATCCAGATAAGGAAACATAGGCGGTACTGCCCCCGAACCGATAATTACGTTTTTACTATGTTGAATATCTTTTAAAGAATACCCCATTGGCTGGTTAAAATAATATTCCCATGCATTTTCTTTTCCAATCTTATCTTCTGACAGATAAATGTTAAAATCATTCTGCATGTCAATTACCGGAATGTATCCCTTTTTCAAAGCATCATCAATTCGTTGCAGATTAGTCAAAAATAAAGAAAACAAACCACAATACAAATCTCTTCGACGAATGACATAAAAAGTTTTATCTGGATTTTCTTTTCCGTATGTTTTTCTTCTTTCCTGCCAATATCTTTCTTCTTTCTGCTGTCTGCCTGTACGATACCACTTTAGAATTGTGCTTCGCCACATATATGACAGGCACCTGTAAACTATATTTTTTTTCAACTTTTCTCACTTCCTACACACACCACTTGTTCATACTGATGATTATTCCAAAGAATAACAACATTACTAATATTGGAATGTCCGCACACCAGATAGTCGCATTGGCTCAGACACCATGCATCCTTCAAAACTTCCAACCCCATCTTATAGCTATGATTTTTCCGGGGATTAGTCACCTTTTGTTCATGGATACCAGTCTGATGTGTGCTTCTCTGCTCTTCGGAACGAAATGCATCATTTGTAACAATTTTGCACTTTCTCTGAAAAAAATTTTCAAATTGATGAACAACTTTTTTCTCATCTGTCGCCAGAAAAATCCCCTCTATGTCCTCATCCTCGCGCAACATTTTGACAATTTCATTAAAATATTGTTCCACTGGTGCCGGCATGGGATGCCCTAGATTATTCTTCATATCTGTTCCCCTGATATGAACACCTATCATCTTCTTCAAACCCCGAGTATTCTTTTCCCACTCTTCCGAAAATGCAAGGATATGTTGTTCCTTTATCTTCATGTACTTCTGAATAACCGGATAATAATAATCAATAGCCTGAGCGGTTGGAAAACGATACTCTGTTTCACAATATTTCTCTGCGTATTTATGCAATGGCATATCCTTTGCCATAATATATTTGTTACTTTGATATGCCTCCTCTAAATCAACACCACCTACATTGTCAAAGTAGTAATTCCATGCGTTCAACTCCCCATCAACAGGAACTTCTTCGCTATATAACGTTGGATAATTTTTCATGTCAACCACCGGAATATATCCTAATTTTGCGGCAAATACAACATGACCCATCACCCACGCATAATTCGAAAAAAAGCCAGCGCCTCCAGCTCCCCGATTAATAATGTAATACTTCGCTTTCGTACGCTTTACGAAATAGTAACCTTCCAGTGAAAGCCAATTTTTCAATCCTGTGAACATACTTCTGTTTCTCCCAAAACTTCTTCCATCAATTGCAGCCACTGTTTTACAATCTTTTCCGGCTCAAGTTCTTCTGCCTTTCTGATTGCATTACACGACATCCGTTTTCTTTCTGAAAAATTTTCTGCCATTTCCAGCATCGCTTCCGTTAATTTTTCTCTCTGAAAAGCCGGAACTATTCTTCCTTCTATGCCATCAGTAACCAATGGTTCCATCGCCGGAATATCATATGCGATTACCGGCAATCCCATTTCCAACGCTTCCGTCACTGTCATAGGAAATCCTTCCCATCGGGAAGTCATCATAAACACAGAACCCTTTAACAGATTTTCTTGTACCTCATGGGTATATCCTGTAATCTGCACCTTCCCCTGAAGTTTCTCTTCTTCCACAATGGTCTGCAGTCGCTTCTCCATACTGCCGCCGCCTATAATAAGCAACTCCCATTCCTCATTTTTTTTCTGAAAAGCTGAGAACGCAAGAAGCAAATCATCATATCCTTTTTCTTGCTCTACTCGTCCGCAAGTAACGAAGCGTTTCATCTTCATTTCTGCTTTTTCAGTACTGTGAAAACTTTTTGGATTGGGAATAACTTTTGCATCTAATGCAAGTCGTTTTTTATATTTTCCGGCAATGTCCTGATTCAAAACTACGATGGTCGCCATTTTCTCAGCACATTTCTGATAAGTGTTTACCCGATTACGATAATAGCCTGTCTTATTATCAAAATAACCTTCAAATGAACTGTGCTCCCAGCTCATACATTTTGCCTGAATTCTATCAGCAATATATCCCAGCAAAATTGTATAGGCACCCGAAACAGCAATCATCAAATCATATTGTTCGTCATTGATTCTCTGTACCCATTCTTCCAGATGTTCCTCTGGATAAAAGGTTTGTTTCAGGCAATATTGGGAAATTCTGCCTGACGTCATTCCAGTAAAATGATACAACAGCTTAATGCCATGTTGGAAAAGATTCTCTGCTGGTGCCTCAACTTCTACCACTCTGATTTGTTCCGACAAATAGTAGTCATTCCGCGTTCCGCCTTCTGCTTTTCTGTTTTCATAAGTGTAGATTGTAATATCGTGATACTTAGCCAACTCATTGGCTATCAAAGATACCACTCGTTCTTCCCCACCACAAGCAAAAAGTGAACTAATAATAAAACCTATTTTCGCCATTAGTGCCTACTCCTTAACTTCAACATTATAACATAATAGGAGCAAATAATAAATACTTGCCCCTATTTATGGCCGAGCATTTCTTGTAACAGATACTGATATCTCTTTTCCAAATCAAAATGCTCCAAGACATATTTTTTCCCATTTTGTGCTATTATTTCCTTTTCTAATTCGTTGTGCTCCATCCAACGAATCATTTCAATATACTCCTGTATCGTTTCACAATGAAAATACTCCCGACCAGGACAACATCCAATTCCTTCAATTCCTATTGTATTCGTTACAACCGGTACCCCTGCCGACATTGTTTCCAGCACTTTCACCTTAATGCCTGCTCCTAATCGTAATGGCGCCACCATGCAGTAACACCTGGAAAAATACGGCACTATATCATCCACAAATCCCATAACACGAACCCTTTCGCTTTGCAGTGCCAGCAATTCCTTCATAGGTCTTGCTCCTACAACCACAAAACAATACTCTTCGGATAACTTAGGCAAAACATTTTTTATAAACCACATTGCACTGATATGATTTTCCATTCGATGCATTGCTCCATAAAACAAAATTTCTTTTTGAATATTTTCTCTTTTTACACAACTATAATTTTCAAAATATACCGTTGATGTAAAAATTCTCTTTTCCTCTATACCATTTTTCTTAAGTAAATCTGCATCCTTAAAATTATTAACTACAATTAAGTTTGCTTCCTTTAACGCTCCCAATTCACGTTTTCTCATATTAGCATATTGTTTACGTGCTAAAAATTTACCCACATTATTCTTCGCCAAATCAATTCTACGCATGAAATTAAGAAAAATCACATCTTCTTCTATTGCTACAATCTTAGCATTTGGATATATTTTTTTTATAAAAGGCATCAATAATACAATCTGTGTCCACTGCAGAATAATAAGATTTGGCTTTTCATTCTTTCTGGCATATTGCCAAATCATTCTTTTCAACCGAAATCTTTCATAATTCAACAAAATTTTTCCATATTTATCAAAGGGATTAAAATACGAAAATCCACTAATAAACATTCGCAAATACTTTTGTAAAAGGGTATTATCTAATACTACTAAATGATGATTAATTCCATAATCTGCTAAATCTAATTTATCCAATTCCCGTTTATAACACATAGTTAATAAAGTTACATCATACTCTTTTTCCTTTTGTAATCTCTTTATATAAAAATTATGAACTTTTCCACCTGCATGATCCACCGTATCATACGGAGCAAAATAGGATATATACAATAGTTTATTCATATTTTCCCCACCTTTTTCTGCGATAATCCCTAATTCCCTGCAACTGCGCTGTGCACATCTTGGTTTTACCACTACAAAACCATATCATATGCCATGCAAAACGATTGCACCCATAATACAGCAGAAAAATAATATATAAAATCTTCTTTTTTCCTTTATTCATATGCTGGCTGTTACAAAGAAGCCAGTTCCTTGCTATATAATAAGCATTTGCCGGTTTTGCGTTTCCTTTGGTAGAACCATTCACTTTATGATATACTACCGCATCCGCACAATACCAAATCGAAATACCATGATGAACTGCTCTCATGCTGTATTCCGTATCTTCATAATACAGAAAAAAACGTTCATCCAGATACCCAATTTTCTTTACAATATCCTTTGATAAAAAAAGAGCACATCCATTTGCAAAATGGCATTCTGTATTCTTTGAAAATTGTCCTTTATCCTGTTGGTTTAATCCCCTCTGCACTGCCTTTTTAACAATCGGGGAAAATTCACCTCCAGCACACCAGATGATTTCCTTTTTCTCTGCATAAAGCACTTTGGGAACTATAATTCCCTTGGTTTGTTCATGCAGTCGATAAATTTTTTCAATTGCATCCGGTTCTATTTCTGTGTCATTATTTAGTAGAAAAAAATACTCTATGTTATGTTCAGATGCCCAACTTATTCCCTCATTATTTGCTTTGGAAAATCCATAATTTGCATCCAACGGAAGAATGTGCACTTTTTCATGTTCTTTCCATCTTTGTGTTAATTCTTCCAAGGAGCCATCTGTTGAAGCGTTATCCACAACAACAATCTCCAGCTTCTCCTGCACTGTACTGTTTAATATCGACCTGATACATTTGTCATTATACTCTTTTCCATTATAATTCACTAAAATTACACTTATTTTCTTGTCCATACAGGTTCCTTCAAAAAAGACAAATATTTTCTTGAAATATATTCCGGTAAATAGACCGTAAAGTCCAATGTTTTCTGTTCTTTTTTCTCCAAAAGACGTTCTATCCATTCATCTGCATCATATGGATTCTCTACATAAAATGCCTTATGCTGTGTCACCTCCGGAATAGATGCACATTTCGTTGTAATAACCCTGGTTCCAAATAACATTGCCTCTATTGGCGGCATACCAAATCCTTCAAACACACTCGGAAATAGAAACGTATGACAGTTCTGATACAAAGTGTTTCTCTCTTCATTGCTGATATATCCAGTCAAAATAATTGCTTCCTGCAGACCCTTTGCTGCAATCTGCTGTTTCAAGTCCGCCGCCGCATTCCCATTAACACCGCTAATCACCAATTTATCAGGTAACTTAAAATTTCCATGGATGATTTTATCCATTACATTTATCAGGGTTTGCAGATTTTTATGCGGTATCATCTGACTTACCGTATAAAAAAACGCTCCCTTTTGAATCGGATACTTTGCTTCTATCGTTTCAAAGTCACACACTTCATGCTCTTCAATTAAAATCGGGTTATAAATAACTTCTATATCTTTCCGATGATATACTTTTTCAATATCTTCTTTTACCCAGTGCGATATGGCTATCATTCTGGCTGCATTTAAAGTATCCATGCGCCAGCACAATCTGGAATAGATCACTTCATATAAGGGATGATACTCTGGATAATGGAGTGCCTGCAAATCATGAATCACACAAGTATACTGAATTCCTCCATTTAACCATGGTTTACAATAAACAGGTTCAAAACATTTTGAAAATCCATGTTTTCGAAGCAATCTGTTCTGAAATAAATTCTGCCAGATAATGCGTTTCCCTATATTGGCCGATTCAATCTCTGCAACCAAAAGATGAAATCGCTTATCCTGCTCATATTTTCTAAATGTATCTGCATTGTCAAGGGACACCAATAATGTAAAATCAAACGATTCCTCCAGACTGCAAAATCCATCTAACAAATTTCTGATATAAGATTCTGTTCCTCCAACCTTGCCAGGTCGAAGCCACAATAAATCAATTGCTATCTTTTCCATTCTCACTTGTTTCCAATTCCCTGATTCTTTTCTCCAACATACTGATTTCCTGAATCAATATTCTAATTTTTAATTGCTGTCTTGAAACAATTGCGGTTAATGTCATGGAAATCATCATAATAAAAGCAATACATAAAATATACAAACCGTTCATATTGCTTTCTATGCCAAGTATTCTGACAAACCATACCAATAATTCTGGAAAGTAAACCATAATCCCCATCATTACACCTGCCACAAGCCATATCAGGGTATATTTCAATTCCAGCATTTTTCTTTTTAAGTAATACAGAATAATAATAAAATAGCAAATTACCGCTATGGACAGAGTTATCTGCAAATTATGAGGAATCATTTCTGCCTCCTTACCCCGAAGCTCACTCTTCGAATCAGCATTGCCAAGGTCATTTTAAACATATAATATACCGATTTTTTAAGCGTAATGGAACTGGTTCCATTTTCTCGTTCTCTCATCACTACCGGATATTCTTTAATTTTTCCGCCATGTACCGCTGCGATTACCATTGCCTCAGGCTCTGGGTAATCTACCGGATAATCTTCTGCAAAAATACAAATAAATCTCCGGTTTACCAGTCGAAAACCACTTGTAATATCCTTCACCCTTACTCCTGTCAGTATCCACCCTAATATACTTAAGAATTTGATGCCAATACGCCGAAGATGTGAGGACTGGAATCCCTCTTTTTCCACAAAACGGGAACCAATTACATAGTCCGCCTGCCCTTCTGCAATATATTGTATCATTCCCTCTAAAAAGGCAACATCATGCTGTCCATCCCCATCAATCTGTACTGCCATATCATAATCGTTTTCTCTGGCATAACGATACCCGGTCTGAACCGCCCCACCGATTCCCATATTAATAGGTAAATTCAATACGTGATAATGATTTTGTGTACAAACTTTGGCGGTATCATCCCGCGATCCATCATTGACTATGATATAATCATATTGTGGAAAATTCTCTATTAAATTATCAACTACCTTCTCAATATTATCTGCCTCGTTATAGGCTGGGATAATAATTAAGACTTTCTCCTGTTTTTCCATTTCTGCAACCAATTCTTTCCATATGTTTTCCATAATTGTAATAACATTAAAAAGTATATTACATAAAAAATCCCAAAATTATATACCATGTATCTCTGTTGCCCAAAAAAGACAAGTGATATCACCACCACCATTACCACATTGGTGCCCAATACTGCTGCCATAAATTCAGCATAAGCCCGGTCAATTTTCTTATCCCGAAAAGCCCATATCATAAAAGCAATGGCTGTCAGATAGAAAAACAATGTTATAAGATGACACAGCCAATATATTTTCTCTATCTGAAAAAAGATAGTGCTGACAAAAGCCTGTGGTAAAAGCATAATGGTATGGTATAAAAACCTTGTCCAATGAGCCTTTAACAAAGTCATCCCTATTTCCATCATATCCGGAGCATTAACGTGCCCATCCAATGCATAAACACATTTCTGTCCTACCGAACCAATGCCCCCTACAATGTCTTTCCACATCCACAGACCAGGCTGCGCATAAGTATATAAACACTCATTGTCGTCTGCTACTTCATAGAAAAATAAATATAAATCTCTTAGTTCTCCATCTGCAAACAATTGTGAATCTTCATACTCTGCTTCATACATCCCACGCGAAAAAATCAAGGAAACATACTGACTGACCGTTGCTGCTTTTGGTGTTTCTGCAGCCTGTGATGATATTTCTGCTGTCTGATTTTCTTTGCCTTCTATTCCTATTGCCTGTTCTGCTTCTCTTTCCTCCAGAGCAGCTACCATTTTCTCCGTTTCTATCTGAATTCCAATGTTTCTAATCATTGTCTGATACAGCACACTGGTTCTGCTAATTATCCAAACTCCTGCAAGGCTGATAAACACGCATCCCACTATTCCAATCAGAAATACTGCTATTTTGGAATGCAACGCCTTGCCTTGTCGTGTCACCATCACATAGAAGAAGATAATTCCACAAACGCCAAACAATATCTGTAATTGGGAACGTGTCGCTGCAAGCAGAAATGTTATCAGAACAAGTCCCCACACCCACTGCAAATGTTTCGTCCAGACAGCTTTTAATAAAACTCCCATAAAAAGATAAAATGTTGCATACGCAATCCCCTCCGTTAATATCTCCTGGGTAACCATCTCCTCCGGCAAATTAATCGCAAAGGGTAATAATGACAACGCAAACACAACATACGCTTCCAAATACTTCAATCCAAACTGCTTCTTTATAATAACATTAAAGATAATAATGCAAATTGCTGCCCAGACCGCCTGTTCTATAACAACAATATGCAAGTACTGCAGCTCACCAAAAATGGCTCTGTTCACCCAGAGAAACAAGGGATAAACCGGCATCACACCCTCGACATATTTCAAGCAATCAATATAACTGCCACTATCATCAAACATCACATATCCGTCTGCCCCCAGAAACAGGAACGCAAACAGTGACAACATCAGCAGGGATATGTAAAATATCCCGTCTGCCTGTTTTTTATTCAGTTGCGGTCTTCTCTCTGTCAAATTTTTCACACTATCCTCATTTCCATCAATAGCTTACTAGCTTTGGATTTCAAATACTTCTTCCTTGCTCTTCTGCACCACAGTTCCTTCACCCACTTCGTAAATAATATCTACGTTGCGAATAGTTGTCAGACGGTGTGCAATAATAATCATTGTCTTTGTACCCTGCAAATTTTCAATGGCCTGCATAACAGCCGCTTCTGTTTCATTATCAAGAGCCGATGTTGCTTCGTCCAAGACCAGAATTTCCGGGTCATGATAAAGGGCTCTTGCAATTCCGATACGCTGTCTTTGTCCTCCGGACAATCTGACACCTCTGTCCCCCACAACCGTATCCAGTCCATTCGGAAGGCTTTCTATAAATTCTGTAAGCTGTGCCTTTTCTACTGCTTCCTGCACCGCCTTTTCATCCACATATTGTTCTTCCACTCCAAATGCAATATTATTGCGGATGGTATCGTCCGAAAGATAAATAACCTGCGGAATATATCCTACCTGCGAATGAAATGTTTTTGGTTTTTCATGGATGTTCAGCTTGTCTGCCATAATCCGGCCCGTCTGGGGCTGCAGCAGTCCCAGAATAATGTCTACCATGGTTGTTTTTCCGGCACCGGAAGCTCCAATAAATGCTACGGTCTTTCCTTTTGGTACCACAAAATCAGCATTCCGAATGACTGGTTCATCTACTCCCGGATAAGCATAAGTTACTTTCTCCACGTGAATTTCTTTTTCCAGATTCCATGCTTCTTTCACTTCTTTATCCTGCTGTTCCACATAAGATGCGATTTCATCTAAATCGTGATACACCAAATCTACGGATGGCAGGGCATATAAGATACTCGTCAGATATTCATTAATCTTACCAACACTTGGCATCAGTCTGAGTGCCGCCACTGCGAAAACAGCAAGCTGTGGAATATAATAAATAATATCTGCTTCTCCGAAATACATTTTGATGATAATGGCTAACAATAAACCTGTCATACATACCGCTTCCACGATATATTTAGGCAAAATCGAAATCACCCGGCTGACACGCAGTCCCTTGGCATACTTGGTATAATATTCCTGATAGGCATCAATAAAATATTTTTCCCTGTCTAAAATTTTAATTTCCTTGATTCCACCTAAGGACTGGTTCATCCACTGGAAAATCTTTCCCCGGTACTGCTGATTCTCCACCCCCAGCCTTCTGGCATATTTCTTAGTAATGTAATAGAAAAGTCCAACACACAGTATCAGCAGTCCAACCACAACAATCGTAATGGATTTGCTGACAACAAGCAGAAAGATACCCAGCACCGCACAGGTCACGATTTCTGCAACCAATTCAAAGGTGTATAAAATCACCTGCATAAAAAGACTGGTATCTTCCTGCAGACTTCTCTGCAGTGTTGCAATATTTTTATTCAAGTGAAAGGTATAAGGTTCTTTCATATAAGTACGCAGAAGTCTTGTGGATAAACGCATCTGTGTATTGTAAGAAAATTTGAACATATAGCTTCTTTCAATAATCAGATAGACATTCTTTATCAGATAAATGACAATAATACATCCGGCAAGAAATGCCAGAAACCCCATATTGGTCTGAAACCCAAATGCATCATAAATCATTTTCAGGTACCATGTGGTCTGAATGGAGTCCTGATTCATAATAATATTAACAAAGGGTGTAAAAATAGAAACCCCTAACAGTTCCAGAAAACTTCCTATGATAACTGCCACTAACAACAGTGCAATTTTTTTCTTATCCCTCTTGCTGAAAATATATCCCAATTTTTTTATCAGACTGACATTTTGCTCTTTCGCTATCTCTTTTGCCATTCTTTTTCATTCTCCTCTATCAAAACAATTGCCTAAATTCTCCATCCAACAGATTCCGTCAAAGCATTTCATTTCCGAACAACACCTTAAAACAAATCGGCACACAGACTGCTGTGGGAATTTTTATCACTGATTTTCTTCGCCGGCACACCTGCCCAGGTTGTTCCTGGTTCCAAAATGTCCTTCGTCACCACTGCTCCTGCACCTACTGCAACATCATCTGCAATCTGGACTGCACCAATGATTTTGGCTCCGCTTCCAAAAAAACAATTATCTCCTATTATCGCTGCCTGATGGCTTCCACTGGTTGCACCAATATTCACACCTTCCTGCAAACGACAGTTTTTTCCAATTTTCGCATTGGCATGAACTACGATTGTTCCATAATGAGGAATCGCAAGCCCCTCTTCAAAGACATTCGGTGCAATGGAAAACCCAAGTTTCAGACTCAGATTATGAAAGCGGAATTTGTAATATTTCCGAAGCGGCATCGCAAATAACCCCTTCTTGCAGTTGATATAATATTCCACCTTACGAAGCAGAATCTCAAACTTCCAGATTTCATCCCCGTAAAAGCGGGGTTTCTTATCTTTCCTTCTGCCCAGTGCAATTTTATCCTGTTCCAGATATTTCTTTAACGTTTCTTTACTATCTATCATACCAATCCTCATTTATGAGCAACTTGTTGCGCAGGCGGCAAAGCGAAATTCGTATGTAAAAATCTGGCACATATGGATTTTTACATTTTTCTTGTCTGGTGGTAAATACACATCACAACCAACATTTTATCTGTTCCAAATATTTCTCATAACCAACTTCCTGATTTGCCTCTATTCCAACAATATCATGCTTTTCAAGCGGAATCTTATTTTCTGCATTTCTGACAAACCATTCATATTCCAAATCCAGATTCCCAATATCAAGCACTCGGTATCCTTGTTGAAATAATTCCAAAGCAATAAATTTTGCCGCAACTCCTACGGATAGAAGAAACAGCTTATTCTTGTCATACTGTTTACAGGCATCCAGAATCCTGTCAATAGAACCATATGCATCCTTAGGCGGACAAATAATACGCTCAACACTTTTGGCTCCATCCAGCAAATCATTCCCTACTCCATTATGGGTTTTGGTGCCTTCTACCACAACAATATCCTGATTTTCCCATAACTTCTTAACTTTTCCAAACCATCTGCCGCAATTGCTCCTGTCCTGTGCATAATAATAACATCTGGACACAAAGGTAGTCCCATAAATTCGGTTTGGATTGCAATAGGTTTCGTAAGTTTTCCGGCAGAAAAACAGGTGGTCTTTCCAAAATTGCCGGCTTGCCTTCCGGTGGTCTGATAAAGTATCAAAAATACCAGGAATCGTTACCATCAGGTCATCATACTGATATCCTAATATAGATGCCAGCCCTGTAGCTATTTCCGGTGATGCCTGCTGAAGCATCAGATTTTTTCCCTTTATCATGATGATTTCACCATCCCCAAACCGCACCATGCTTTTGTTTGTACGAAGCAGTTCGTCCAGTGTTTCATCAATCGAATATACTTTTATAAAATTATGTGTTCTGGCAATTTTTTCATAATAGAAATAAGTCACTGCTGCCAGTATATCCTTTATTTTTTGCTTCATCAATGCTACCTTTATTTTTTCTATTTATTGTCACTGCCCCATCTGCAATACTAAGGTCGTTTTTGTTTCTCCAGGATTTCCATAATGCCATCAAAATAGCGTTGAAATCCATATTTTTCTATTACAGCTTGATAACCTGCTGCTACCATTGCCAGAAGTTTTTCTTTATCTGACAACAACGCATCCAGCTTCCGCTCTAAATCTTCTTGGTCGCAATCCCGAAATTGATACCCAGTTACACCATCTTCCACATAACAGGCTGTTCCATTGCTGTCACTGCATATCACCGGAAGCGCAAAACTCATTGCCTCCAATTGGGAAACGGATGCCATCTCTTTGGTACTTGGAATGACATAAACATCTGCTTTGGAATATTCGGTATCCATCTCTTTTCTTGGCACATTGGCTTTCACTTCCACAGAATCTTCCATATGGTGTTCCTTCACATATGCCTCCACTTTCGTGAGATATTCCTTTTGAAAATGGTTGGTCGCTTCTCCGATTAACGTAAGTTTCAGCGGATATTTCTCCTGCAGATGTCTGACAATCTCTAACAGCATCAGGTGATGTTTGCGTATTTCATACTTACCAATACAGAGAATATGGATTTTGCCATCCTGAAAATAGGTTCTCTCCTCCGGTGCCTTATGCGGCTCCTCTACAAAGGGAATAAAGAAATCATTTTCCTTAATGGAAGTTCCTTCTTTCTGCCTTCCCATAACCGGAGTCATGCGCATGTCCGGTGACAATTTGTTCACCAGTCTGTGCGCTAAATCCGTCTTCTCTGGCTCAGACCACAACGGAGTCTGATTATATAGAATGCATGGATATCCTGCCTTTCTGCAAATATGATAAGTTACCATGGAATACATGGATTTTTCCCGCAAAATAACAACATCCGGCTTAAATTCCTTTACCATTCTTTTCAGCTTACAAATAGGAGGAAAACCATGTTGTATTTTAAATACAATCGCAGCAGGATCTTTCCGATGTATCACCTTCACATACAGAAAATCCATTATCCTGTACCAGAAGGAATAACCAAGCACAATTGGCTGCACATAAGAATAATCCTCAATTGCTGCTTTGTAATGACTGATAAAACGCACTTCATGTCCCTGCTCTATCAGTCCTTTCATAATACTCATCTGATTGGTATGATAGCGGGGTGCTACATACAGAAATCTCATATAAATTTGTTCTCCTTCAGGCTGTATTTGCCGCCTTTTAAGAATTTATGCTTCACAACCCACCATCCTGGTACCCAGATATATTTGTGCATTGCCGGCGATGCACTTCCTATCATCCAACAATTCCTGTCACAGTTCTTTGTACATTTACGCACTTCTTCTGCCTGCTCAGAATGCCACAATTCTTCCCATGACTGTTCGCGCAGATTTCCCATAACTGCCTTTTTCGCCATTCCATTACATGGAATCACATCACAGAATGGGTCAATAAAAAATGCGTTCTTGGACATATCACAAGGGAGCAATCTCTTATTCCCATAAATATAATTGATTAGTCCATGATTAAAGTAGGCACGAAACCATTTTTTCGGAGAATTGCTCTTTAACAGCTCGTTAATCAGTTTTTCAAAGTTCTGCGCCACTTTATATTTGTCATCAATCTTATTATCTGTCTTACGGAAATAGAAAGAGTTATGCAGGGTTGCTGTGGCAAACTCCATTCCCATATCATTGGCAATATGATAAAGCGGAACCAAATCTTCGCAGTTCATGTCCTGAACGGTCATCCCAAATCCTACATCCGGATGTCCCATATCCACCAATGTTTTCAAAGTACGATAGCCTCGGTTAAAACCGTCTGGTATCCCGCGAATTTTATCGTTGGTTTCCTGCAGTCCTTCAATACTGATACGGATACCAACCTTTGGGAACTCTTTGCAAAGAGCAATAATTCTATCTGTAAAATAACCATTTGTGGAAATAACAATACGGTCAGATTTTTTATATAATTCTCGGACAATCTCTGGAATATCCTGCCTGATAAAAGGTTCTCCTCCAGTAATATTGGTAAATGCCATTTCCGGCAGTTTCTTAATATCTTCTAACGTAATCTCTTCTTCCGGTCTGGTTGGGTCCCGAAAGCAATCGCACATATTACAACGGGCATTGCATCGATAAGTTACGATAACAGTCCCATATAAAGTCCTTCTTGCCATTTGTTTTCGCCTTTCTTCCATATCTGTGATACGTGCAAGCACGTATCATCTACATATTAAAATCACCTGGTACATAATAACAAGCTCCATAAGCAGGTGCTGTGCGCCCATCGGTACTTAGATGCTGTATTTTGGCATCTTACGTACCGTTATGGGCAAAACTGCAGCGAAAGCGTGCCTGCGTTGGTTTGTTATTATGTACCATTTCTAACTTAATATCTGTTCTTTCGTGCAAGCACGTATCACAGATATACTTTCCTCACTATTTTATCACAATATTCTTCAATTGTATCGAATTTTATATCTTTACAGTTTTTCTGATATCTCCGGCACAATTCGGGCTGTGTCCAGAGCTTTGTAATTTTCTCCTGAAGCATTCCTGCATTCCCTGCCTCGAAAAGTTCTCCCGTAATGCCATCCTGCAGCAGTTCCGGTATTCCTCCCAGATTAGAGGCAATCATAGGCGTTCCGTACATCTGGGTTTCCATAACCGAAAAAGGGCAATTCTCATACCACTCAGAAGGATACAGACTAAAGGCTGCACCCGCAATCAGTTCCTGTAATTTTCTTCCTCTGACAAAACCCATATTTCGGATATTCGGTAGTTTGGATACCTCCTCCGCAAGTGGTCCGCTTCCTGCAAAAACAAACGGAATATCCGGCAGTTTCCGACACACCTCAAGCAATGTTTTCACACCCTTTTCTTCTGAAAAACGTCCAAAATAGAGCACATATTTCCCCATCTGTTTCTGTGTCGTCAGATTTTCCTCCATTTCAGGCAGGAAATTATGCATCATTACGGTTTTGGATGCCAGAACTGGATTGGTGTCCAGTTTCTTTTTCATAAACTCACTGGGACAGATAATGGTGTCCACCATATTGTAAGTCTTACGCCATTTATAATACACTGCTTCTACCGTTCCCAGTATACTTTTTATCCTGGAATTGTGTATACATTTATTTTTACTGCACGCACCAAATTTACCGCCTTCACAGGCAAAACATAATTCTCCTGATAAAGGCAGCATCATCATATGATTGGGACAAACCCACTGGTAATCATGGGCCGTAAACACAATTTTTATTTTCTTTTTCCACTTTTTCTCATAGCTGCGGATTTCATATAAAATAGATGGTGTAATCTGAAAATTGATATTGTTCAAATGTACCACATCCGGCGCAAAATCCTCCAGCACCTTCCCGATTTTCTTCCTGGCTTCCGTAGAATAAATAATTTTGAAAGGATACAATAGTTTCTGTATTTTTCCGGTATGGAAATCCATGTTGGAAGTATAGCTGTCTACCCGGTTGCCCACGATTCTTCCTTCATGTTCCATGCCAAAATACTGAACTTCATGTCCTTGCTTCTGTAATTGCTCCCCCAACTGGAAAATGTAAGTTTCCGACCCCCCATTTGGATAGAGAAACTTATTCACCATTAATATTTTCATGAATTTTTCCTTCTTCATTTATCCTTCTTGCTTGTGTCCTTGTCAACGTCTGCAAAACAAGTCTGGTTTCCATGACGGTACAACTGTAAAGTCTGCTCCACCACATCATCCCAATTATATTTTCCGCAAATAAAATCAGCACTCTGCTTTTTATAGCTTTCTGCCACTTCAGGATGCTGCAGCAGATAGTCTAGCTGCCGCCGCAAATCTTTGATATCACTCTTGGCAAAAACCAATGCCTTATCTTCCACTACTTCTGTATTTTCACAAATGTCACTGACTAAACAACAGTTCCCATAACTCATGGCTTCTAACAGGCTCAGCGCCATGCCTTCTACATCACTTGGCAGAACAAACGCATAAGCATTAGAATACAGTTCTTCCAATATCTGTCCCTGTACAAAATCCGTCATAATAATCCGGTCATCCTGGTCTGCCATTTTATGAATTTTTTCCATATAGCTGACTGCCTGACTGTTTCCCCCGGCAATAACCAGTTTTTTGTCTGTGGGAAGGTCACGAAAGGCTTCAATCAGATAATGCAGTCCTTTCTCTGGTACAATTCTGGCAAGGAACAAGAAATAACCATCTTTTTCCAGACCATACTTTTCCCGAATCAGTTCTGCCTTTCTGCTTTCCGGACGAGAAATTCCATTGGGAATATAAACAGTATCTCTGCCATACGTTTCTTTGAAATAATTCTGTACATTTTCAGACAAAACAATAACTTCGTCTGCATATTTTGCTGCCATTTTTTCACCAAACTTAATGACAAAAGATGCAAAATTTCCCCATTTCGCTCTCTGCCAGTCCAATCCATGTATGGTAACAATGATTCTCTTTCGGAAAATCTTCGGTATCCACAACATGGCACAAGGACCTTCCGCATGATAATGAAAAATATCATAAGGTGTAAACAAGGCTCTTATCGTTGCAAAAAAAGAATATACAATTGCATTCAGCTTGCTGGTTCGAAATGTTGGAATAATGCGTACCCGGATACCTTTGTAATACTTTCGGTCACCTCTTCCATATTCTTCATCATATTTTTTCCCGGATACATGATGTCCATAACGATTATATGCATCTATCCGGTGTCCCTTCTGCGCCATGCGGACTGCTAATTCTTCCACTACAATCTCTACACCGCCTTCACGAGATGGGATTCTTTTATGTCCAATCATTGCAATCCGAAGCGGTTTTTTCTGATACTCTAATGCCTTGTTTTCTTTGTGCACATGATACAGAAATGCAAAATTGGTACTTAAGTATCTCGGCAGCATCCGTTTCGGGTCCTGGAAAATACGAAAAACCCATTCCATGCAGAGCTTCTGCATCCATATCGGCGCTCTTTTCGTTGTCCCTGCCAGAAAATCAAAAGCAGCACCCACTCCAATCATCAGACCATTCACCCTATTCTGATGCTGATACATCCAGTTTTCCTGCTTCGGTGCTCCCAGTGCCACCCAGATAAAATCCGGTCTGGCATCATTTATCCGCTGAACAATCTGGTTATCTTCCTCTTCGGTTAACGTTCTGAAAGGCGGTGAATACATCCCTGCTATCCGCAATTTCGGATAGGCTTCCAGCATCGCTTTTTTTAACTCTGCCAGCGTTTTCTCTGTACTTCCATAGAAATAATGGGTGTACCCCTTTTCCTCAGACAATTTCAAAATGCGCGGCATCAAATCCGGTCCTGGTACTCGCTGTGCTTCTTTGAAGCCTCGTTTTCTGCTGACAATCGACAATGGTTGTCCATCCGGCAATGCCATTGCACCGCCATTCTGCACCTTTCGATATGCTTCATCCCGATATGCCATAACGGTAGTATGAACATTGGAAACACAAATATAATTTCCCTTTAACGAATCCAGATTTCTTGTAATATACGAAATGGTTTTCTCCATATCCGTCACATTAATATTGGTTTTCAAAATCCTGCAATATTGTAGTTCTTTGTCCATATCGCTCCAAACTTTCATGTTTTCTCTTTTACATCATTAGGTTTCCGGCTATTCTATCTTTTCAGTTCTTCTGCCAGACCACCATAGCATAGTCCCTGCCATTACAAGCAGCCAGCCGCCAAAACCACCAATTATCATCGTTCCAACATAGTATCTGGTTGTTTCTAAAGACACTGCTTTGCCATCAATCACCTGCATTGGTGTGTCTTTATCCACATAATTCATCACTTTGTAGCCTTCATAGGCTGCATTATCCACACTTTCCAGATAAACCGATGTTTCCTGCAGTCCGTCCGTATAGAAACGTTGTACTACATACCCTTCCGGTACGGTATAGAAAGCTGCACACAAAATGCCTCCCAGCACCCCACCTGCTAAAACACCTGCTGCAAGCTGTTTCTTGCAGGAATACAAAATATTCTTTCCCTTCGCCACTATCTGCTCTGCCAGGTTGCCAAAAGGAATGGTGACATTTCTCTTTAATTTAGGAAACAGACAATATTCTTTCGCATTTTCTTTCTGGCGGAATAATAATTCACCTAGAAATACCAACGTAATATTTTTGAAAGAAGTATTAAACAAAAGGGGTTCTGTAAAGCCTGCTCCCATGAAACAGATAATAATCACAAGTTCTCTGGTTTTCTGCTTTCTGCTGTAATCTGCAACCAGAATAAAATAGGACAGCATAAGCAGCACAAAAGGTACAATTCCATAATTGATGAATCCCCAGATAAACGAATTATCCATTGTCATAGAGGATTGCACTACATCTGCAATGCGCACCCCAAATAAACTCATATATTCCGGCACCAGAAACTGTCGTGCCAGATAAATCCTGGTATTCAGGAGAAAATTCAGTTTCTGCACCACCGCAGTAATATGCGGTTCAAACAGAAACAGGGGCAGTACAAAGGATACCACCATGATAACAGGCAATATCAGATTAACTGCCATTTTCTCAAGCAGACAAAATCTTGGCCGTATTTTCACATAGAGCATTCCCACCAATAAAATTGTCACAATACCGAAGCCGGTATAGCTGATAGAATAGAAGAAAACCAACAAATTCCCAAGCATCAGCAGTACAAAATGTTTCAAACCATACTTCTCTGCCAGCGCATATACAATAAAAGCACACAGTGCAAGATAAGTAATGTGTAAAATATTCGGATGGGTAAATCCCAGACTCCAACGAAAAATATGTCCCATTTCCATTTTGGAATGCACCCGGTAAATGGTATCTTCCAACCGATAAAAAGAAAAAATGCTTAAAACAATGGCACAAACAGACCAGACCCACAATCCCACCTGAAACACTTTTTTTACAGAAATATTTTTCATTCCAAGAATCAGAAACATCATAAAAAGAATGCCTTTTTCTCTGGATTCATAGTAAACCAGTGCTGTCAGTAAAAGCAGAATAACCTGTGTTATCCACTGCCTTTTCG
>CAYVUF010000013.1:0-19683 GCA_964454605.1 uncultured Bacteroides sp. | reverse complement strand
ACCATGTATCAGTTGGATTTGAAAGGACCGATTGGTCTTGTGATTGGGAATGAAGGGGAAGGAGTAGGCAGACTCGTAAAAGAGAAATGCGATTTTGTAGCATCTATTCCGATGAAGGGAGATATTGATTCTCTGAATGCTTCCGTAGCAGCAGGAGTTCTTGCCTATGAAATTGTAAGACAGCGCATAATGGCATGAAAAAACAAAAAGGTAATTCGATAAAAGATTATTTGCTTATAGCGATTTTTATGTTGACTGCTGTGCTGGCAGCAGTGGTTGGTTTGAAGGTTTATTCTGTCTATCGGGAAGAAACAGCCGAAGAACGCAAAAAATATGAAGAAATTCTGGCACGAAATTCAGAGGCGCAGATGCGTGTACTGGAAATGGAAGCAGAAATTGCAGAAATGGTGGCAGACAAAGAATCCTTGCAGGCTTTCATTGATGAAAAAGTGCTGGCGGCGGAAGAGGCACAGCGCAGAAAAGAAGCTGAAAAAACATTATCCGGTAATATGGCAGTATCTGCCAATACTAGTATATCTGGCAACATAAGCATATCCGGCAATGGAAGCGTATCCGGCAACATAAGTGTGTCTGGAAACGGAAGTATATCCGATTATAGCGGTGTGTCAGATAACAGCACTTTATCAGGCAATCTGAGCCTTTCCGGAAATCTGTCGGTATCAGAGAACAGCATATCGGGAAATGAAATCAATTATTATGATGCAGATATGACGGGAAACAGTATTTTTGATGAATGGCGTACCATTTATGAACAACCGGAGAATCTGACCTTGGAACAGCGCAGACTGCTACGCACTTCTTATGAGGAAACGTTAGAAGTAAATCAGTCAGACAGAGAGTGGATTGCAGAGAACATACACGATTTTTCTGAGGTGAAGATTGCCTGTCTGGGAGATAGTATTACCGCAGCAGCCAATCTGGAAGAGGAAGAAAATTATCAACAGTATGCATATCCGGCAAGACTGCAGGAGCTTCTGGGTGCTGGAGAAGTCTACAATATGGGAATTGGCGGCTCATCAATTGGCAGATACTGGTCGGATGCTTTTACAGACCGTTATACTGAGATTCCAAAGGATACGGATATTATCATTGTGATGGGTGGAACCAATGATGGTTTTTGTGTATCTGAGGATGAATTTGGAAGTCTGGAAGAGTGTGCTTATAGAACCTTCTGTGGTGATTTGGATGAACTGATGAGTGGACTGAGAGAAGATTATCCGGATGCGGTTATTTTCTTTGCGACACCTCTTCCCAATATTTTGCAGGATTATCTGATGAGTGAAAGAGATTATCTTTTGCCCCAGAAAAAGTTTGTAGAAGTGATTCAGACACTGGCAGAGAAATACGATTTTGAATTAGTGGATTTATACAATTCAAATATACTGGATTCCCATGATGCGAATATCATTGCGGAATATATGCCGGATGGTGTTCATGCAAATAAAGCAGGATATCAGATTCTTGCAGAGCATTTTGCAAGTGAGATTGTGAAATATTATAATGAGAATGCAGGGGGGTTACCGGAAACGGAACAACTGCAAGAGGTTGAAACAGAGAATGAAGGAAGAGTATCAGAAGTACAATGATGAGGAATTGATGGTGCGCCTGCGGGATGGAGAAGCAGGCATCATGGATTTTGTTATGAACAAGTATAAAAATCTAGTCAAAAGCAAAGCGAAATCCATGTACATTCTGGGAGCAGACAGTGAAGACCTGATACAGGAGGGGATGATTGGCCTCTTTAAAGCAGTCAGAGATTTCGACAGTGGAAGGGATGCCAGTTTCTTTACTTTTGCAGATTTATGTATTTCCAGACAGATGTATACTGCAGTACAGGCATCCAGACGACAGAAGCATATTCCTTTAAATACCTATATTTCACTGTACACAACTGCCAAAGAAAGTCAGGAAGGCAGCGAGGAAGAGGCGGCACTGGTTAATATTCTTACTGGAAAATCCGAACAAAGTCCGGAAGAAATGATGATTGATAAAGAAAATGTGGAACAGCTTGAAAAAATTATTGAAAAAGAACTTTCAACCTTTGAAAAGCAGGTGCTTGACCTGTATCTGACCGGTATGAAATATACGCAGATAGCCAAGGTACTTGGACGGGATGAAAAGTCAACGGACAATGCTTTACAGCGCATCAAATCAAAGCTGAAGAAAGTAATCGGAAAAGAAATGCAGAGAAAATAGATAAGGTATTGACAAAGCGAAAAACTTTATGATACAATACGGTTCGGCGAGTGAGATAACTTACTTGTCACAATAGAATGCTGCTGTAGCACAGTCGGTAGTGCGTCGCATTGGTAGTGCGGAGGTCACGGGTCCGATTCCCGTCAGCAGCTTGGAAACTCTTGAGTTCTGGAAGGATTCAAGAGTTTTTTTGTGTATCAGAAAAAGCAAAAAAAAGTCTGACGAAATTACAAATGTTTCACTGAAACGATGTCGATACGTCCCAATTTGTGTCGATACGTCCCAAACTTGTTGACAGGCATTGGGGAATACCATTAAAATACCGAAGGGATAAAAATGTTCCTTTGGGAGCAGGGAAGAAATTTCGCATAGGGAAATTTAATAATCGCACAACATACTTGAAATCTTTCAAAATGGATGAGCATATGTTATACTAAGAATATATGTTTCATAAACTCAAAGGGGAATAAATGGGAGAAAGGGATTGAAATGACTATAAAAAGCAGAAAAAGAAAAAAACGTGCTATACTTCTTCTTGTTATTCTGGTAATTGCCTTGGCAGCAGGTGCAATCTACATGAAATGGCAGCAGATGAAAGCAGAGAGTGCAGCACAGGCAGAAACCACAGAAGAATTTAAGGATTATTCTGCAGCGGAGAGGATAGAAGCTGCACAGAAAAAATTAGAAGAAGATGCGCAGAAAGCCCAGGTGATTACGGACATCAATACGGTGGAGAAAGAAGTAGCAATCTGTTTTGAGGGGGCAACGGAAACGCTGGTTCTGGAACAGATTCTGGAGTATCTGGATTCTTACGATATGCAGGCTACTTTTTTTATATCGGCAGTAGATTTAAGTGAAGATGAAAGCGTTGTGGATAGTGTTCTGAACGCAGGACATGATATAGAAAGCTACACAATGTATGGAACATCCCATATGGAAGAGCTGGAGCAGGATGCACTGGTGGAAGATTTTTGCAGGGCACAGGCTGTATATGAAGAGTTACTGGGTGCTGAGCCTTCTCTTTTGAAATGTAATGCAACAGATTATACGGAAGAGATTATGGAAACAGCAGATGCCTGTGGTTATGCAAGTGTTGTATATCCACAGAAATATGTAAATTACAGGAGTTTCTATACACAGCAGATGGCAGAGAACTACGTGCAGGGACTTGGCAAAGGAAAAATTATTTCCATCAAGTTGAGTGGCTATCTGGATGAACTGGAATATGAGGAAACTAAAGTGGAAGAAGAACCGGCGAAGGATAAACAGCCGGATTTGGAACTTCATGAACTGGAAGAGGAAGAGTTGTCGGAGTCGGAGCAGCTTCTGCAGGTAATTGACTGGTTGTTAACAGCATTGCATGAGGAAGGGTATAAAACAATTTCTTTGAAAGAAATGCCTAGTCAGGATATGGGGAATCTGGTGCTGAAATATGAAGAGCAGGAAGATGATTACGAAGGCAAGATGGCAGATATTATTACTGCAGTACATACCACAGACAGAGAAACTGCTTTTACCTTCAGAGGACTGGGGGATGACAAGGAACTGAATAATTTGCTGAATACTTTAGAGGGAATTGGAGCAAAAGTGACATTTTTTGTAACTGGAGAGGAAATGGATAAGTATCCAGAGCAGGTACAGCAGATTATTGATGCAGGTCATGAAATTGGAAATGGCGGTTATAGTGGTAAATCCATGGAGCAGATGTCTTTTGGAGAGATTTGTGAGGAGATTTACAAGAATGATATGGTATTAGAGCAGTTTGGAATCAAGACAGAGTTTTTTATGCCGCCTTATGGTGTAACAACAGAAGCGGTTCAGAAGGCTGCTGCGGCAATGGACAAGAGAATTGTGAATTACAATATTTCTCCAACCAGAACCGAATATGTAGAAAGGGAATATACCGGAAAACAAGTAGTCAACCGTTATTTTTCCGATTCCCGACTGGTATTGTGCCGAGGCGATATTGTTTACTTTAACATGAATGTATATGAGGATGACACTTCGTTAGCAGAGCTTGTGCAGGCTGTTTATGATTGGAAGGTTCTGCCTACAAAATATGGAGAACGAGAAGGCAATATTCTTCAAATTTGTACGGTGTCACAGATTTTGGACCATACATGGCATTATCCGGGAGTAACCAACGCATCCTATCATGCCATTCAGCAAAGTGGTAAAATGCAGTTCTCATGGGAACAGGCAATGGGAACCGGATATATTGGAAATCCATATGTTGCCCTAGAGGGATTCTCAGAAGGTGAGGCGGCAATGCTTGATACAACAGGGCGTATCAATACGGGCGGAACCAATACCGTATTTCTGACCTTTGACGACTGGGGCGATGAGAAAACGATTGGAACGATATTGTATGTTTTAAGAAAACATAAGATAAAAGCAACTTTCTTTATTAAAACCCAGTATGTTATGGATGGCAGTACAGAGAATCTTCTTCGCGCTATTGCAGAAGAAGGCCATGATGTAGCCTCCCATACAGATACCCATATGCAGATTGATATTACACCGGAACAGATGCCTGCATTACAGCAGGATTTAGTTACATCGAACAGGGTATTGGCGAATGTGGTTGGTGATACCGGTGCTTTGACGGATTATTTCCGCCCACCTACTTTAGCTATTAATAAGACTGGTCTTAGTACGGTGTTTGATTGTGGTTATGGTTATGTGATCAATGCAGATGTCAGTACAGGAGATTATGCAGCAGGAAGTGTGGAAGAGGTTTACGACATTCTGTTAAATGGAGCTTTATTGGACAATGGGGAACGACTCAAAATACAGGATGGCAGTATTGTTGTTATGCACATTAATACAAATTCCATATATACAGCACAGGGACTTGACCGTTATCTGAATTATATCAAGAGTCTGCCCGATGGGGACCCGAATAAGTTCAACTTTGCCAGACTGAGTGATTATTTACATTAGAATAGGTGTTACAGAATGTGCTTTATAGATGCTGATAATTTGTATTAAATTTGTGTGAGTTAAGAGGGAAAAGAATGGGAAGAAAAATTGGTTCGAAAGAGCGAAGATTAAATGCACAGGTAGAGGATGTTTTACTGAAGCCAAAGGAAGACCGGCGTATGCTTTCTTATGTGCCGGATAAGCAGAAGGTTCGTAATAATATGGATCGCCGCGGTGGAAAAACATTGGAAAGTTTCGAGGGAAAGGCAGACGATTATATCAAAACCATTCAGCAGGGTATTCGCTATCAGGTGGATTATGACGTAAAAGTTTATTGCAAAGGAAAAAGCGGAAAGCGTAAACTTTCCTGTAAAGGAATTGATATTTCTTCCACCGGTATTTTACTGGAAATGAAGGATGAAGAACAGCAGAAAATCATGGAAGAAGCAAAGAAAATCCGTCTGGTTTTTGAAATTATTCCAGGTTCCATGCCGGAAGGCTATGAAATGAAGGTAAAGCAGAAGGCGAAGCTGGTGCGCAGCATAAAGACGGAGGATGGAAAAATCCTGTGCGGCATGGAGTTTGAGAAAACCCTGGCGCAGTATGCAACGAAACGAAAAGATGGATATATGCTGACCGTAGCCAGTTTTTTGATTTTCTTTATCAGTGCGTTCATCATTATGATGCGTGCGGAAAGTGTTATTTATTTTAAATTTAACAAATGGCTTTATTTATATAGTATTATTGCAGCCGCTTTTTTGCTGAGCCGCTATCTGTTCGGGGCATTTTACCGTCCGGTACCGATTGATAAAGATTATACACCGGGCGTTACCATTATTATTCCCTGCTTCAATGAAGAAGAGTGGATTCGCAGAACGATTCTCAGCTGCGTGAATCAGGATTATCCGGTAGATAAACTGGAAGTTATCGTGGTGGATGATTGCTCGTCGGATCGTTCCGTAGAAGAAATTAAAGATACCATCGAACAATTGAAAAAGGAAGATGAGCATTATGATGTGGCTAAGAGAGTGTCATATATTGTACAGCCTAAGAATGCAGGAAAAAGAGATGCACTGTGTGAAGGGGTTAAAGTAGCACAGCATGAATTAGTAGTATTTGTGGATTCCGATAGTTTCTTAGACCCATTTGCCATCCGAAATCTGGTACAACCGTTTAAAGACCCGAAAATGGGCGGTGTTGCTGGTCGTACTGATGTAGCAAATACATATACCAATGCATTGACGAAAATGCAGTCAGTTCGCTATTATATCGCATTCCGCGTAATGAAAGCGGCAGAAGCCTATTTTGATGGTGTTACCTGTTTGTCAGGACCACTTTCCTGCTACCGGAAAGAAATCATTATGGACAACATGGAGGCATGGCTGAATCAGAAGTTTTTGGGACAGAAAGCGACCTTTGGGGATGACCGTTCCATGACGAACTTTGTTCTGAGGCATCATCGAACCAGCTATCAGGATACTGCCATCTGTTCCACTATTGTGCCTAACAAACATAAGGTTTTCTTAAAACAGCAGATGCGATGGAAACGTTCCTGGCTTAGGGAATCCATTATGGCAGGAAAGTTTATGTGGAGAAAAGAACCTTTTATGGCAGTATTTTTCTACATTGGTCTGATTGTACCGGTGGCGGCACCAGTTGTTGTGCTTTATAATCTGGTATATGTACCAATTACACAGAGAATTTTCCCGACAACATTTTTAGTGGGACTGTTTTTGATGTCCTTTATCATGAGTGTTGTACAGTTGCTTCTTAGAAGAAGTTCGACATGGGTTTATGGTATGCTTTTCTGTATCTATTACGAAGCAATCCTGCTCTGGCAGATGCCGATTGCCTGGGTAACCTTCTGGAAATCTACATGGGGAACCCGAATGACTCCTGAGGATGTGAAGGAACAGGAGCGGAAAGAAAAGCGTAAACTGGAGAAGATGGGAGGTAGCACAGGTGAAGAAGCAACGGGATCCAATTAAGAGAAAGAATATTCGTAAAGTAGTACGAAGTATTTTTCAGGGAATCATACTGATTACGCTGTTAATCCTCATAATACGTGCTATTTTCACTTTTGATACTTATGAACCATTTGATGCCAGTCTGGTAGAAATGGCGGATGATGAGGAAGATACGGGCTTTATTGCCTTGTCCTACTTCGGGGTAGACAGAAATGCAACCAAAACACTGGTTAGTACGGAACGACTGCAGGAGCATATGGATGCGCTGAGTCAGTCGGGGTATGTAACGATAACCCAGCAGGATATTTTAGATTATTATAAGGAAGGCAAGAAACTTCCGAAAAAGTCACTTTTCCTGATCTTTGAAGATGGACGAAGGGACACTGCTATCTTTGCGCAGAATGTTACCGAGAAATACAATTATATTTCTACCATTATGACTTATGCTAATAAATTTGAAACCCAGGATAGTAAATTCCTGATGCCAGACGATTTGCAGGACTTGGAAAAAGGAACATTTTGTGAATTGGGTACCAATGGTTACCGGCTGGAATATATTAACGTGTATGACCGTTATGAACACTTTCTGGGTCAGTTAAATACATTGGAGTATGCTCATGTACAGCCTTATCTGGGCAGAAATTATAATCATTACTTAATGGATTATATTCGTGATGAATACAAGATTCCAAGAGAATCTTATGAGCAGATGAAAATGCGTATTGATTTTGATTATGATGAAATGGGACGGATATACAGGGAAGAACTGGGGTATTTGCCGCAGGTATATGTACTGATGCATTCCAATACCGGACAGTTTGGTGAGAATGATAAAGTCAGTGCGGTGAACCAGGCACGTATTTTCGATATGTTTCAGATGAACTTTAACAGAGAAGGTTATACGTTAAATACACAGGAGTCTTCTTTATATGATTTGACAAGAATGCAGCCTCAGTCCTATTGGCACACCAATCATCTTCTGATGCGTATCTGGGATGATACCAGTCAGGATGTTGCGTGGGTTGACGGTGATTTGGAACGAAAAGCAGCATGGGAAGAAGTAAATGGAAAATCAGAATTTCAGGATAATGCTATCTTCCTTACCTGTGAACCGGAGAAGGTTGGAACGCTGCGGCTGAAAGAGAGTCAAGATTACCAGGATGTGATTGTGAATACGAGGTTAACCGGCAATAAGTTAGGTATCCAAAGCATTTATCTTCGAGCAGATGAAAATCTGGGAACTTATCTTTGTGTAAAAGTAGAGAATAATGAGCTTATCATAACCGAAAGTGCCGGAGCCGGAAAAGCTGGCGGCAAAGAATTGTTCCGGGAAAATCTGGATAAGATTACGCAGGCAGAAGAGATATCTGTGGAAGAAGACAATAAGGATGCGCTGATTGCTGAAAAAGAACTAGAAGTGCAGTATGCAAGCAATGTAGAGTCCAGTAAAGATGCTGCAGTAGAATTATCCAATTTAAAGGATATGGAAGTGGCAACGGTAGAAGAAGGTGCAGAAGAATATGTTGCACTAATCAACTTAAATGACGAAGGCAGCCGCAATCTTTCTATTCGTTTAAAACAGGATAAGTTAACGGTCATGGTGGATGAATATGTGGCAGTGGAGAATCTTTCGGTTAGTCTTACGGAATCTGGTTATGTGTATATTCAGTCTGGCTGGGGCGGTGAAGCATATAGTCAGAGAAATTTATCAGATGATGTGTATGATGGCGTTTTTGAAGATTTTGAAGTGACAGAAAATACAGGTGCGGAGGAAGAAATCGTTCTGTATGATAATAAAATGCATGGATTTGATAAATTCTGCTGGAAGGTTGAAAATGGCTGGAAAGAGTTGCTGAACTGGTTTATTGAAACATTCTAAGAGGTTGCAAAAATAGAAAAAGAGAGCAGAGAAAAGAGATGAACAGGGGAAACGGAAGAAAAAATATGTTGATGATTTTAAGTGTGTTAGGTATCCTGCCGCTTTTGGCAGGCTGTGGCGTGAAAACAGAAAAAGTAGAAACAGAGCAGATACCGCAGGAAATTGTTTCTGAGAAAGAACAGCAGGAGGGAATGGAAAACGTTTCTTATACCGTATGGAATGCTTACTGGAATCTGGACGGGGTAGAAGAACAGATAGAGGAAATGGCATCGGATATTCAGAACGTCAGCTATTTTGCTGCCTATTTTGATAAAGACGATAACGTTTTCATTCCAGAGGAAACGATTGCTTTTTATGAACAGACAGGAGAGGCTTATCACGCAAGAGGATGGGATTGCTATTTAACGATTGTAAATGATCAGATTCTGGCAGACGGTTCTTCTGCATTGAAGAGTACAGACTTACTTTACCGACTGCTTGCGGATCAGGAAACTTATCAGGCACACGCAGAAGAAATCATTGCACTGACAAGACAGTATGGTTATGACGGTCTTGAAATTGACTACGAAAACATTCGCAAAGATGAAACCTTATGGAGCTATTTTACTCCTTTTATTGATTATCTTTACAAACGATGTGAAGAGGAGAACTTAATCCTTCGTGTCATTATTGAAACAAACATACAGCCTGAAAAAATCAACTGGATTGAAGGTCCTGTTTATGTAGTCATGTGTTATAATTTATATGGTGGGCACAGCGAGCCGGGACCAAAGGCGGATAGAAACTTCCTGGATGAAATTATGAACAAGATGAGCTATGTGCCGGGAACGGTAGATTATGCACTTGCCAATGGCGGTTTTGATTGGGGTGATGATGGAAAAGTCAGCAATATTACCACCACAAAGGCAGAGCAGTTGTTAGCTGAATTTGGCGGAACGGTGCAGCGGGATGACAAGAGCAAAGCAAAATATTTCACTTATACAGATGAAAATGGCATGGGTCATGAAGTCTGGTATGCAGATGATGAAACCATGCAGGCATGGATAGCATGGATTTCGGCAGGTGGAAATCATCAATTTTCTATCTGGCGTTTAGGGGAGTAAAGAAAAAGGGGCTATTTGTTGCCCAATGCGCAGCGTATTTTTACAGAGTATGAACTGTTTTATTTAAAGATACATGATTGTTTTGATGGTATTTTAATATCCTCCAGTTGTGGCGTGAAGAAACCAGACGAAAGGTTTTTCCGAATTTTATTGGAAAGATATCAGATAAAGCCGGGAGAGCCACTGATGATAGGAAATGACTTGACAACAGATATTAAGGGGACCAACAGGCAGGTATGGATGCTTATTATATTCATTCTGCAATCTCACCGAAGAGCAATGAAGAAATGAGAGCGGATTATTGTATGCCGCTTCTGGATTTACGAAGTCTGCAGAAACAATTGTTAGAAGGATAACAGCAGCCAGAAAAGAAAAGGAGGTTTTGCAAATGGAAATCTTTGATAAGAATTTTGTTTCAAAATTAGGAGAAACCATTACAAACAAAGGGAAAGAAGTAGGCGATAAGGCGAAGGAGTTAGCAGAAATTGCAAATCTGAGAAGCCAGATTAGTACCTGCGAAGAGGTAGTAAAAAAGAATTACATGGAAATCGGCAGAATGTATTATGAAATACATGGTTCTATACCGGGCGAAGATTATGAAGAACAGTGCAGAGCCATTAGCAATGCACAGATTGGAATTGCAGAACTGGAAGCAAGAATCAAAGAAATCAAAGGACTTGTCTGAAAATAGACTTGTGTAAAAATAATTGTTTCAGACGAAAAAAATGTCAGACCCATTTAGGGACTGACATTTTTTTGTTCATGTTATTGCGTAGGAGCCTGTTCCTGTGGCTGTTCGGCCGGAGTCTGGGCAGTAGCACCTGACTCGGCCTGTTGTGCAGCAGCAGCGGCAGCCGCTGCTGCATTTCTCTGTGCAATTTCAGCCTGTTGTGAAGCAATAATAGCTTCGTAGTCCGGATTAGCAAAGAATTCAGCATTATGCGGACATAAGGTCTGAGTGGTTGTCGTGGTGGTTACAGAACCATCTTCATTTACAATTTCCTGTGTAGTGGAAGTGGTAAGACCGGCAAGCGTTGCAGCATCCGGAGAACCACTCTGCAGGGATACATCTTCTATCAGCGGCAGTTCCAGAACACCTTCTGCCTTGAATGGACACATATCCGTAGCAGGAGTCAGGCTGTACTGACAGTAAATACCGGAATAATGAATATCACAGGTTTCTGTTGGTACAGTGCCTTCTGCAAAATACTCTGTTTTCAAGGTGGCATCACATAAGCCGCCAATCGGCAGTTTACCGGAACGGGAGCATACCGTTGCGGTTACAATACCGGAAGGGACTGCAAAGGACTGACTAGGTAAATCTTCATGTATTTTAGCCATTACAGTACGCCACAGCTTCTTTGCCAGATTTTTCTCGTCGCCAGATAATTTTACGTTGTTATCATAACCAGCCCAGGTAGTGGCAGTATAATACGGAGTATATCCGGCAAACCAGACATCATTATAATCAGAAGTAGTACCGGTTTTACCAGCAATTGCCATATTTCCGAAATTCACAGCACCACCAGTACCTCCTGTTACAACATCAACCATAGCATCGGTTAAAAGAAAAGCAGTAGTTTCTTTGATAACCTGTTTGGACTGCGGCGGTGTGTTGTCAAGGATAACATTTCCGTCATGGTCCAAAACCTTTGTATAAAGTTTTGGTTTGATATAAGTACCGCTATTGGCAATACATGCGTAAGCAGCATTCAGCTCTTCGTTGGTTACACCGTTTGTAATACCGCCCAGAGCCATGGACTGCTGAATGTCGGAATAAACTTTACCATTTACTTCTTTTCGCTCTTCCAGAGTGGTGAAACCAAAGTTAATCAGATAATCAAAACCAAGCTGCGGAGTTATCTGGGTCAGTGTCTTAACCGCGATAATATTCATGGAATCGCGGATACCATCTCTAAGAGAAGAAATTCCACGATAGGCTTCGCCATACCAGTTACCAACCGGACGACCACCTTCGTAATTGAAAGGAGCATCATTGATAACAGTAGCAAGAGTCATTCCAGCACTGTCTAAGGCAGGTGCATACGTGGACACAATCTTAAAAGTAGAACCAGGCTGTCTGGCAGTGTCGGTGGCACGATTTAATGTACGACTTCCGGATTTGGTTCCGCGGCCTCCTTCCATGGCTACAATATAGCCAGTACTCTGGTCTTCAATAACCAGTGAAACCTGAGGCTGTGGTGTTAAGGAGATGGTTTCGCTGAACACTTCATCACCAGCACCTAAAACAGCTTCTTTATACAATTCAATATCGGCATAAGCATCCTCCATAGAGGAGTAAATCAGATTATAGCCGGTTTTGGTTTCTCGAAAATAGCTTTTGAACATTTCGGTACTGAAGTTTTCCCGGTCGCCATTGCTTTTGACAATAGTCAGTTCATAGTTCAGATACCATTTGGTATTGGCAGGGAAATTGCTTTCATCAGCAAATGCCTCATCACAGATAGCCTGAATCTTAGGGTCTTGTGTGGAGTAAATCTTAAGACCACCACTGTATAATAAGGTATATGCCTGCGTTTCATTATAGCCGGCAGCAACTAAGTCTGCTAATACATCTTCCGTAAGCGCATCCACGAAATATGTATTTACAGAAGAGTCCGCATTCTCAGCATCAGCTATCTGAATACGTGCGTAGACATCATCTGCCATGGCTTCATCATAATCCGACTGGCTGATATACCCCTGCTCTAACATATTGTTCAGAACCTTGTCACGACGTTCCGCATTGTAATCCGGATGGGTAATCGGGTTATATTTGGAAGGGTTTTTCGTGATTCCTGCGATAACAGCACATTCAGACAACGTCAAATCGCTGACGGATTTGTTGAAGTAACGCAGGGAAGCTGCCTGTACGCCAAGGGTATTCTGACCTAAGTTGATGGTATTCATATAGTTAATCAGAATATCTTTTTTCTCCATGACTTTCTCAAGCTCTAATGCCAGATACTGTTCTTGAATCTTACGCTTAATCCGGTCTGCAAAGGAATCTTCGCTGGTCCAGTCGGTGAAAACATTATTTTTCAGAAGCTGCTGTGTAATGGTACTGGCTCCTTCTGAAAAATGAAATTTGTTTTTGATGCCCACAGCAGCTGCCCTTAAGATACCTTTGATATCGATACCATTATGGTCATAGAAACGCTCATCTTCAATGGCAACAAAAGCATCTGCTAAATCTTCCGGAACCATATCCATGCTGACAGGAATACGGTTGGAATCGGTAGAAACCAGTTTTGCAGTCTGATTTCCTTCAATGTCGTATACAAAAGTAGAGAAGCCGGAGGGTGTTACATCAATATTACTGATATCGGGTGCTGTATCAATCACGCCTTTGAAGACACCAACTCCTGCGCAGGCTCCCAGTACTGCGGCAGAAACCAGAAAAACAAGAAGTACCTGAATAAAGGTAAAGCCTATCTTTTTGCCGAACTTCGCTGATTTAGAATTGAGTGCCTTTTGCTTTTCGCGGACACCCTTTTTTCCATAATTCATAAAAATCCTCATTTCTAAGCGAGTTGTTACAAAGCAGCGGCGAGAAGTAAAGATTCTCGTTTGCCATAAAGTCTGTTTGTTTTCGCTCAGAAACAAACAGACGAGTGAAATAATTAAACTCCATCATGCTATTATATCAAAAGATATCAGGTAAAGAAAGGATTTTTCTTCCATATTAAGAATTGTTTACAATTTGATACATTTCTATTCAGAATACAATTCTCTGCATATGCAGAGCTATTCAGCTTGAAATACGTGCTGAAAATGTGTACAATGGAAAGTGATTTTGACTGGAAAGGGATATAGAAAATGCAAAGAGAAAAATTGGGAAGCAGATTAGGATTTATTCTGCTTAGCGCAGGATGCGCAATTGGTATTGGAAATGTATGGAAATTTCCATATATTACAGGACAGTATGGCGGTGGAATTTTTGTACTGATTTATTTACTGTTTCTGGTAATTATGGGAGTACCGGTTATGACAATGGAATTTTCGCTTGGACGAGCCAGCCAGAAGAGTCCGGCGAAGATGTATCAGCAGTTGGAGAAGAAGGGTAGCAAATGGCATCTGCATGGTTATATGGCAATTCTTGGTAATTATATTCTTATGATGTTTTACACAACCGTAGCAGGCTGGATGCTGTACTATTTTGTGGCAACTGCACTTGGGAAATTCCAGGGACTGGATGCAGATGGTGTTGCAGTGGAATTTGGAAATATGTTGGCAGATGCCCCAACTATGGTTGGGTATATGGCAATTGTTGTTGTATTAGGCTTTTTGGTCTGTTCACTTGGTTTACAGAATGGTCTGGAACGTATTACAAAGGGTATGATGATTGCCTTGCTTGTCATTATGGTGGTGCTTGCCATACATAGTGTTTTTATGGAAGGCGGTTCGGAAGGTCTTGCCTATTATCTGCTGCCGGATGTGGAGCGTATGATGGACATTGGGATTGGAAATGTGATTGTAGGAGCCATGAATCAGGCGTTTTTTACTTTAAGTCTGGGCATTGGTGCCATGGCAATTTTTGGCAGCTATATTGACAAGAAACGTTCCCTGATGGGAGAAGCGGTTAGTGTGGCGGTTCTGGATACCTTTGTGGCATTGTCATCAGGACTGATTATCTTTCCTGCCTGCTTTGCTTATGGAGTAGAAGTGGACAGCGGTCCAAGTCTTATTTTTATTACCTTGCCGAATATTTTTAATCATATTCCAATGGGCCGGTTATGGGGCAGTTTGTTTTTTGTATTTATGTCTTTTGCAGCATTGTCAACGGTACTGACAGTGTTTGAAGGAATCATTGCAAGTACTATTGATTTATTCCAATGGAGCAGAAAAAAGGCATGTGTGATTAATGGCATTCTGATGTTTGTGCTATCTTTGCCCTGTGCGCTTGGTTTTAACGTGTTAAGCGGGGTACAGCCATTTGGAGAAGGTTCTACGATTATGGATTTGGAAGATTTTGTGGTAAGCAATCTTCTGCTGCCATTAGGCTCTCTCATTTTTATTTTGTTCTGTACAAGCAGATATGGATGGGGATGGGATAATTTTAAGAAAGAAGCAAATGAAGGAAAAGGTTTGAAAGTGCAGAACTGGATGCGTGTTTATGTAACTTATGTTCTTCCAGTTATCGTATTTTTGGTATTCGCCATCGGCTTATACAATTTTTTCCAGTAATGATTTGCATAGGATGAAAAAGGAGAATTTTTTGTATGAAGGAAACAAAGAGAAATTCATTTACCGGGTCGATCGGTTTTGTGCTGGCGGCAGCCGGCAGTGCAGTTGGTCTTGGCAATATCTGGAGATTTCCGTATCTTGCAGCAAAAGATGGCGGTGGTCTGTTTCTGGTGATGTATATCGTTCTGGCACTGACCTTTGGATTTACCCTGTTAACAACGGAAATTGCAATTGGACGTAAAGTAAAACAAAGTCCGCTGACTGCTTATGGACAACTGAAAAAAGGTTGGAAATGGCTGGGAGTTTTTGCTTGTCTGGTACCGATTATCATAATGCCTTATTATTGTGCTATTGGCGGCTGGGTACTGAAATATTTTATTGCTTATCTGACCGGAGATGGAACGAATGCAGCAGCAGATGGGTATTTTACCGCATATATTACCAGTGATGTAGAGCCGATTGTCTGGATGCTCATTTTTCTGTTTGTGGTGGCGGTGATTATTTATAAAGGCATTGACAACGGAATTGAGTCATTTTCCAAGATTGTTATGCCGATTTTGTTAGTACTGGTAGTGATTATCGCTGTTTTCTCACTGACAATCCAGCATACGGATGGGGCGGGCGTGACAAGAACCGGTATGGAAGGTTTTAAAGTATATGTGATTCCGAATCTGGAAGGAATGACGGTGAAAGGTTTTTTTAGTGTACTGGTAGATGCAATGGGTCAGATGTTTTTCAGTCTGAGTGTAGCAATGGGAATCATGGTGGCATATGGTTCTTATGTAAAAGATGAAGATAATCTTGGAAAATCCATCAATCAGATTGAATTTTTTGATACGATAGTTGCTTTTCTCGCAGGTGTTATGATTATTCCGGCAGTATATACTTTTATGGGAACCGAAGGAATGGAGGCTTCCGGACCAAGTCTGATGTTTATCTCCCTGCCGAAGGTTTTCGCTGCCATGGGAGGGATTGGCAATATCGTAGGATGCCTGTTCTTTGCTATGGTATTGTTTGCAGCACTTACCAGTGCAGTTTCCATTATGGAAGCGGTGGTTGCAAGTATTATGGACCAGTTCCACGTGTCCAGAACCAAAGCAACAGTGATTGAATTTGTGATTGCACTTGTGGCAGGTATTGTTGTCTGCCTGGGTTATAATGTGATGTACTTTGAAGTAACACTTCCGAATGGAACCGTAGGACAAATTCTGGATATTATGGATTATATCAGCAACAACTGTCTGATGCCGATTGTAGCCATTGGAACCTGTATCCTGATTGGATGGATCTTAAAGCCACAGACGATTATTGATGAGGTGGAGAAGAGTGGCTGTAAGTTTGGCAGAAAGAAATTATATATTGTTATGATTCGGTTTGTTGCACCGATTCTGTTATTGATTCTTCTGCTGAAATCAGTTGGTATTCTGACTTTTATTTAATGTAGAGAACAAAGATGCAGTTTTACCATGGAGAAGCCAATGAAAGATATTGCGAATGAAAAGATAGAAGCAGTCTGGAAGATTTACCAGACTGCTTTTCTGGAAATACCCTATACAAAACAGAAACGTTTTGCCAGAAAATGTGAATATGGAATCAAAATGCTGGAACGACGTATTGCAAGGAAAAAGAAGTTAGAGCCTCATCAGATTCTGAACGATATGTCAGAACTTCATAAAAAAGCGGCAGAAATTGGTTATACGGTGTCAAATAAGGATAAAAGGCTGCTTGGAAGATACCGACATACCCTACGCAGGCTGATTCGGTTAGATATTTCTTTTTTTGAAATGATGGCACCATCGGCATCAGTGGAAGAGCTGGTGAAGATGGAAGATATCAGTGAATTGCTGCGAAAAAAATCTCTGTATGAGATTTACAAGGATGAATATATGCAGTTTCTGGTAGGACAGAAAATTGAAGAACTGATGGAAGCAGAGCCGGAGAAGCAATATCCAGAGGCACGAAGTATGCACAGACATTTTATTTTGCATATCGGACCAACCAACAGCGGAAAAACTTATCAGGCACTGCAAAGACTGAAAACAGCCTATCAGGGTATTTATTTAGGTCCGCTGCGGCTTCTGGCACTGGAAGTTTATGATAGGATGATGGAGGCAGGAATCCCATGCAGTATGATAACCGGAGAGGAAAGCATCCGGACACCTGGCAGCTTCTGTCAGGCATCCACCATAGAGGTTCTGGATATGAAGCAAATCTATGATATAGCAGTGATTGATGAGGCACAGATGCTTGGTGACGAAAACAGAGGATGCTTCTGGACCAGAGCAATTCTTGGTATTCGTGCCGAAGAAATCCATATATGTGCTTCTCCAGTAGCAGAGAAGCTGCTTATCCAGATGATAAAAAGATGTCAGGATACTTATGATGTGGTTTACCATGAAAGAAATACAGAACTGGAATTTATTCCGGAAAAATTCGATATGGGAAAACAGGTGGAAAAGGGAGATGCACTGATTACTTTTTCCAAGAAAAATGTTCTGGCAATTGCGGCTGCGCTAGAAGAAAAGGGGATTCGGGCAAGCGTTATCTATGGAAATCTGCCGCCCAAAACCAGAAAAGAGCAGGTAGCCCTTTTTACCGAAGGGGTTCATGATGTGGTAGTGGCAACTGATGCGATTGGAATGGGAATCAATCTGCCTATCCGGCGTATTGTTTTTATGAATAACATGAAGTTTGACGGAACACAAAAACGTCGTCTGAAAGCAGAGGAAATAAGGCAGATTGCAGGCAGAGCAGGACGTTATGGCTATTATGATACCGGGTATGTACAGTCGATTATGGATGTGGATTATATAGGGAAGAAGCTGAAAGAGCCTTTTTATCCCTTGAAAAAAGCCAGAATTGGCTTCCCGGAAGTTCTTTTAGATATCAATATGGATTTGGATAAGATTATGGAAATCTGGGAACATGCCGGAGAAACTCCTTTTTATGAGAAGATTTCCATGGCAGAAAGTGTAAAGAAGTACAGGTATCTGCGAGGCTATAAAAAAGCAGCCGCCTGTATGGAGGATAAAAAGCTGTTGCTTACGCTGATTACCTGTCCTTTTGATGTTGGAGATAAAGAAGTCCTGAGGCTCTGGCTGCATTACTGTGAGAAGCCGGAAACCGCACAAGAATGCCCGCCTTATCCGGTGCAGGCGGCATTGGAACAGATGGAATCCTATTATAAGAAACTTGACCTGTATCATCAGTTTGCAGGCAGGATGAACTGGAAGATTGACAGAGAAGAACTGGAAGCCAACAGAGAAGCGGCGCAGCGTACAATTGGAAAACTGCTGAAAGAAGATAAGAAGCAGTTTGAAAAAAGATGTAAGATATGTAATACACCATTATCATGGGATTATCCGTATCAGATATGTGAAGATTGTTTCATGAAGGAAGAAGAATAATAGCATAGATATTGTAAAAGAAAAGTCAGACTGCCTGTTAGAAAGGGGTCTGACTTTTGTATTGTTCGCTGAATTTTTAACCTTGTGTAAAACGTGACAGAAACTGTCTGGTTCGTTCTTCTTTCGGGTGCTCCATAACATCAATCGGATTTCCCTGTTCCAGAATACAGCCATCATCCATAAAGATAACATGGTCAGCCACATCCCTGGCAAAAGCCATTTCGTGGGTTACAATAATCATGGTTGTATTTTCGTCAGCCAGTTCCTTAATTACTTTTAATACCTCACCGGTTAACTCCGGGTCAAGAGCAGAAGTAGGTTCGTCAAAACAAAGAATATCCGGTTGAAGGGCAAGTGCGCGGGCAATTGCCACTCGCTGACACTGACCGCCGGAAAGCTGATGGGGATAATTATGCATACGGTCAGTAAGTCCCATCTGCTTTAACAGACTTTCGGCATGGGCTTCAATCTCCTGATGGAGTTCTTTCTTTTTGCTTTTATAGTCCGCCTGTTCTTTTGCAAGCAGTTCTCGTGCCAGCATAACGTTCTGCAGAGCGGTGTACTGCGGAAACAGATTAAAGGACTGGAAGACCAGACCAAAGTGCAGTCTTTTCTTTCGAATTTCAGCTTCACTTCTGTGGAAAGGGGCATCCGGGTCAAACAGAGTTTCCCCATTGACACGAATAATACCGGAATCAGGACGCTCTAAGAAGTTCAGACAACGGAGAAGCGTTGTTTTTCCGCTGCCGGAAGAACCAATGATAGAAAGCACCTGACCTTTTTCCAGAGAAAAACTGATATCCTTCAGTACTTCTGTACGTTCAAAAGATTTGCGAATATGTTCCACTTCTAAAATTGACATCGTTTTTCTCCTTTCCTATCGAAAATAATTTAATTTCTTTTCTAACCGTCCAAGCAGGAGAGTCAGAATACCATTACAGATTAGATAATAAATTGCAGTAAAGAATAAGGGCCAGATAGCTCCTGAAATACCTTGGGAA